>JAGVLI010000832.1 GCA_020054355.1 Planctomycetales bacterium
CGGTTCGGCTTCGAGCGCTATGCCGGCGCGCCAGTCGGCGGCTTCCTCGTCCAGCGGCTGCGGTGGCAGGATGCGCGCGGGGGATACTGTTTTCGCCAGATCGCCCCCACGCTATCGTCCGCGTAGGGATACCGCTGGAAACTGAAGTCGAGGCAGCCATCATCGCCCACCACGGCTGCTGGGGCGGCGTACAACGCCATGCCGGCCAGGACGGCCGACCCGAACAGCGCGTAGAAAAATACCTCGCCGGCAATGCTGTCGTCGTCAGCAGGCTCGTCGTCATCGCCGAACGACCAGGCATCCTCGTCGTCCTCTTTGTCGGCGGCTTCCTGTTTTTTCGAATCGGGCTGCTTCTCCGGACGCACTTCTTCGCGCACTTGCTGCAGCTTGCCGCCGCCGGCGTGAAGCCAGGCTGGCTGCATGCAAAGCAGGCAAATAAGCAAGGACGCGAGCGAACGGCGCATGACGGGCCTCGCTGGGCACGAGTGCGGAGATGGGAATGGCAGGGCTATAGCGGCGGGCCAGCCGGAAGGCAAGTGCAAGGGGCCGCTCATGCCACGGCTTTCATCTCGTCGAGGCTTCGAGGACGGTCACCCCCACGACCTGTTTGCCACGGCGATGGATGATAAGCCCATCTTCGCGAATTTGGCTGTCGGTGGCTTGTTGCGGCCGGTCGAAGCTGACGTAGAGCACGTCCGCTTCCGCGTCGTGGTCGATCTTCCGGATCGGCAACTGAGCACTGCGGGGCAGCCCTTGCAGGATGCGAATGAGTTTCGTCGGCTTGAGCTGTTTCAACGCGGCCATACTTTATTCCTCTTGCTGGGCTTGTCGGCAAAGAAGGCGGTGATGACAAAACCATCGTTCTTCTTCAATTCCTTGTACACCACTGCCAGGAAGCCGCGTCGGCCAAAACCTTTCCAGGCCACCAGAGATCCCCGATAGCCGCGCGTGACCCAATCGGGACTACGGACTGCGGCCAGCACATCTTCTTCCCGGCCCACCAGTTCGTCGCGGGCATCGACAATGTGCAGCCAGCGCTCTCCGGTGAGCCGGATGGGTACGCCATGGACCGAAGTGGCGGTTTCCACGATTCCATATTCCCGCGTTTGGGGACAAGCTGCTGCTTCCGGCCAAGCAAGCCCTACAACTCACCGTCCATTCCCCGCCCCGCCGTTGCGCTGCCGCAGGGCCGCCAGTTCTTGCCGAAGGCGCTCCACTTCGGCTTCGGCCTGCCGTCGGGCCTGCCGCTCTTCCGCGATTTGCTCTTCCGGCGTCGGCAGCCATTGGCCGGCGATGGGGTCGTACAGCCGTAAGCTGCTGCCCGCTCGTTCGAGGTGCAGGCCGGTCACCTTGCTGGGCAGCCGGCCTTGCACTGGCCGGATCGGCACGTAGACGCCGCGCTGTAGCCGATAGCCCTGGAAGGGTGGGTCTAAGTAATCCTCGAAGGGATCGAACAGAAAGTATTCCTGCACGCGCAGCCGGTCGCGATACAGCGCCATTTTGCGCGTGGTATCGGTGTGGCGGGTGGAGGACGAGGTGAACTCCAGGACGAAATCCGGCCCTTTGCCTTCCTCCCAGAGCAGGTAGTTCAAGCGCTCGTGCTTCGGCACGCCCAGCACCACGAACACGTCCGGGCTGAGGTGCCGGCGCTTGTTGCCCCGTTCGTAGAAGAGCAGGAGGTTGCCCGAAACGTAGACGTTCGGCTCCGGCTCGTACCGGAGCTGCAAGGAAGCGATCGTATCGACCATCAGGCAGCGATGGCGGTCGGTCTCGGCCATGGGGCGCCCATCCGATGTGGGGTAGGTGTTCGGCTTCGGCCGCGGCGGGATGAGGTTCATGGGTCCGGTTTCCTCGGTTGGCCTGCGTGCATCGTAATGCCGCCCCCGCCGCTCGTGCAAGGCGATCCGCCGGCGGCCCGCCAATTTCTGTTTGCAGCATGTCCCCGCCGGGGTATCATGAGCGTGGGTTCCGCCACCAGCCATCCCCCGAAATCCCCTTTCAGGGAGCGTGTCCCATGCTGACACTCCAGAGCCACAAGGGTCCGCAGTTCTGTGACGGCATGAGCCGCCGCGACTTCCTCCGCGTGGGCGCGCTCAGCGCCGGCGGCATCGGCCTGTCGCTGGGCGAGCTGAACCAGCTGCAAGCGGCTGGCGGCAAGTCGAACGACGTCAACTGCATCCTGCTCTTCCTGATCGGCGCGCCCAGCCAGCTCGATACCTGGGACCTCAAGCCCAATGCCCCGGACACCATTCGCGGCCCCTTCAAGCCGACCAAGACCAACGTGCCCGGCATCGAAATCTGCGAACACTTCCCGCTGATGGCGAAGCACGCCGACAAGTATTCGCTGGTGCGCTCGGTCCATCACAAGGCAGCGCCGATCCACGAGACCGGCCACCAGATGATGCAGACCGGCTACCTGTTCCGCGGCGGCCAGGAATATCCGCACTACGGTTCGGTGGTCTCCCAGCTGCGCGGCCGGACGCCCGGCGGACTGCCGCCCTTCGTGATCCTGCCCGGCCCGGTGGGCAACACCGGCGTCAACGTCAGCCACGGCCAGGGCGCGGGCTACCTGGGCGCCAAGCACGAGCCGTTCTTCCTGCGTGCGGACGCCGCCGAGAAGGGTTTTCAGATTTCCGACCTGCAAGCGCCGGCCGGCGTCGATCCCGCCCGGCTGAAGACTCGCAAGGAGCTGCTCGACGCCATCGACAACGCCCAGAAGGTCTTCGAGGCGACCGAGGACATCCGCTCGCGCGACAACGCCTACGAGCAGGCTTTCAGCCTGATCTTCGCCGAGAAGGCCAAGAAGGCGTTCGACATCACCACCGAGAAGCCGGAGCTGCGCAGCCGGTATGGCCGCAACACCTTCGGCCAGTCGTGCTTGCTGGCCCGCCGGCTGGTGGAGCATGGCGTGAAGCTGGTGACGGTGAACATGTTCGACACGGTGTTCAACGAAATCTGCTGGGATTGCCATGCCGACGGCGGCGGGCTGAACACCAACCTGAACGACTACAAGGAAACGCTCTGCCCGATGTTCGACCTGGCCTACACGGCCCTGCTCGAAGACCTGAAGCAGCGCGGCATGCTCGAAACCACGCTGGTGCTGGCGATGGGTGAATTCGGCCGAACCCCGCAGCTGAACAACCGGGGCGGCCGGGACCACTGGCCGGGCGTCTGGAGCGTGCTGTTCGCGGGCGGCAAGGTGAAGCCGGGCATGGTGATCGGCTCCTCGGACAAGAACGGCTCGGAACCCAGAGACCGGCCGGTCAGCCCCGACCAGATCGCCGCCACGGTCTACAAGGGCATGGGCATCGACATCGAAAGCACGCGGTTGCCGGGACCGGAGAACCGCCCGCTGCCAATCGTGGAAGCGGAAGCCATCGAGGAAATGCTGCGGAGCTGAACCACCACGGTCAGCGAACCAAGCCGATTAGCGACGCTTCGCAGAAGCGTTGCGACTGCACACTGCCGGTGTCGCCCCACGGATTGATTGGAAGAAACGCCAGTCAGGGGCAAGCGGCCCTTGGCTGGCGTTTTTCACCTGTGGTGGCAGTGGCATCCGTTCGATATTCGGCGTCAAGGCAGTTCCAGCGATTGCTTCTACGAATCGGAGCAGGGAATGAACCGCCTCACCGCGATGGAAGTACTGGGGACATCCCTGGCGGCAATAGCGGCATTTTTGATAGGGCTGATGTTCCTGCCTGGCGGATCGACTAGCAGTCCGACCCAACCACAGATCGCCATGCCCAAGCATGCTGCGCCCGCAACGGCTGCGAGCCAGCTGCCTACACAGCCTGCTGATCGAGAACCGATTGCTCACGCACTCCAGCTGCCACAGCACTTGCAGCGAGGTAAGTTCCAATGGCGCTTCCTGGAAGGCGACACGTTTTACATCGAGAAAGCGACCACTCTCCGCCAAACCTCGAATTCCGCCGGTCTGGCATTGAACAGAACGCAGACGATGGTCCTTTCTTGCCGAGTCCTGCCAACGAGCGACGCGGGGGAAACCAGGCTGGCGTTGCGCATCCTTGGCCACAAGGTGGTCGGTAAAGACCCGTCGGCCGAGTTGGGCAACCTGCTGGCAAAGGGGTCCAAGAACATGAACCTGCAAGTCACGCTCAACCAGAATGACGAAGTCAGCGAACTGAATGGACTCGTCGATGAGGCCGCACGCCACACCGGCGATCCGGAACTTATGAGAGAGATCAGTAGAAAAATGGGCGTGGAAGCCATGTGGAAGGAGTTTCTCAATCGGACCTTCGGGTTCGCGCCGAGCCAGGTCGTGCTTCCGGGCGATCAATGGCGTCGGCCAGTCCAGTTCACCTATCTCTGCTACGGCGACCTGAGAGGGCATTCGCAATACACCCATGACGGTCCAGGCAAGGACGGCGAAGTGATTTCATTCACGGACATCTGGAAGGATGAACCACCCAAAGACAAGTCTCTTTTTTTTGGGCATACGCTGAAGATCAGCAAGTTCAAAGGAGAGCCGGCGCAGGGCGTTTTGGTGTTCAACGTGGCGAGGGGTCGGCTCGTGCGCCTGGAGAGCACTATTCGATTGGAGATAACCCACGAATCCGTGCCGGTGGACACGAATCTCAAGTTCGAAGAAAAGCTCTCGGTTCGAGTATTGGCGGAAAATCCGATGAAGGAATGATCGTCGCCTGGGGGCCTTGGTTTTCCGGCCATCGACCGGGGCCGGCATCCCAGGATGGCCATCGGAAAAGCAGGTGGCACCATCGGCGACCGGATAGGCAGACGAAGTCTCGGCAGTTCTCATGCTTTTCCGGTGGCATTCATCGGGACACCCACCCCACGCAGTCTCCGGAAAAGCATGGCCCCCGGCGCGTTGGCCACCCGGCATCGCTTGTTTATGATGAATCAGGACGCGGAGTTTTAGGAGGACGGTTATGGTCATCACGGTCGATCCCGAACTTGAAGCCGTGCTGAACGCCTACGCGGAGAAGCAGGGAGTACAGCCTGAATCCCTGGCTCTCGCCGCGCTGCGCGAGCGCTTCCTGGCTCCCGCGCCGCCGGTCGTGCCGCAGGATGACTGGGAACGGCAGCTGCTCAGCGCGGCTTCGGATTGCGGGGTATCGTTGCCGCATTCGGCCTTGAGCAGCGATGGGCTGTACGAGTAATGGCCTATCTTCTCGATACCAGCATCCTGGTCCGGCTGGCCAACGTCGCCGATCCGTTTCATGCCGTGGCCACCCATGCCGTGGTGGAGTTGCACCGGCGCGGTGAAGTGCTGCACATTACCCCGCAGAATCTGGTCGAGTTCCGGAACGTGGCGACACGTCCCGTCGCGGTCAACGGCCTGGGTTTGCCGCCAGCGGACGCGGAAGCGAAGGCGTTGGTTTTTGAGACGGCGTTTCCGCTGTTGACGGAATCGCCTGCCATACATCCTGCCTGGAAGAACCTGGTGTCGGCATTGGGCGTGATCGGCAAGCAAGTACACGACGCTCGGCTGGTCGCCATTTGCCACACACACGGCGTGACGCATGTTCTAACGTTCAACACAGCGCACTTTGCCCGACTGGCAGGCTTTGGTCCCGGTGTGGCAGTGGTCGAACCCACGAGCGTTTGAAGGATGCCCGAGTTGACTTTTTTGCGAGTTCTACCCCAACCTCATGGCCACTTACATCGCCTTGCTGCGCGGCATCAATGTCGGCGGCAATGTGCTCCGGATGGAACGCTTGCGCGACATCTGGGCCGAGCTCGGCTTTCCGCATGCCCGAACGTATGTCCAGAGCGGCAATATCGTGTTCGAGGCCAGCGGTTCGGCGTCGGGCTGGGTCGAGCGCATGGAACAGCGGTTGGCCGAGGAGACTCGGCTGCCCGTCTCGGTGTTCCTGCGCAGTCGGGCGGAGTGGAAGCGCCTCGTCGCCCGCAATCCCTTCGCGGCGGAAGCAGGCATTGATCTCACCAAGCTGCACGTCACCTTTCTGGCGAGCCCCGCGGACGCCGCTGGACTGGCCCGCCTGACCGCTCTGCGGGCTGGCGCTGACCGCTTTCAACTGGCGGGCAGCGAGGTCTATCTCCACTGTCCCCAGGGATATGGCAAGAGCAAGCTGGCGAACCATGCGCTGGAGAGAGCTTTGGCCGTCCGCGCCACCACGCGCAACTGGAACACGGTCAATCAGCTTTACAGCATGGCTGCGGAATGAAAGGAGCATGCTTTTCCGGTGGCGTTCATCAGGACGCCAAGTCGGCCTCCAGCACCCAGTGCAACTCGCCCCGGCCCACCGCCCGATCCAGCGCCCGGACCGCGTCGTGGGCACTGCGCCCCGGCCGAAAACCATACGAACAGTCCAAAAAGTCCTGCTCGTAGACGGCTTGCAGCAGTTCGCGCAGGGCGTCCTGGACCAGCTGGTCCTCGAACGCCGCGATGCCCAGCGGCCGCGTCCGGCCCTGGCCTTTCGGAATGTGGACCCGTCGGATCGGTTGGTGACGATAGCGCTGCGTCCGCAACCGCGCGTGCAGGTCCTGGAGGTTGGCCTCCAGGTCTTGCCCGTAGTACTCCTTCGTGACCCCATCCACCCCGGCCGCCGCGTCCGCGCGCAGCCGCTGGTAGGCGTGGGTCAGGGCCGGCACATCCAGGAGATGCGCCAGCGAGTGGAACTGGCCGTCGGGTTCGCGACGCGCTCGTTCCGCTACCCTCAAAAGTTCCGGGGACATGCCTCTCCAAGTTGAGGCTTGGCTCATGTTGCCCTCCCGAGGTTCGTGTCCGCCACGGGCCGCCTTCGCTCGACCGGCTCCGCAGGGCCGCTGCGTTACCCGGCGTCCACGCTCCTATGCAGCCCTCCGACTTCCCTGGGGCTTCGGCCGCGGCTCTGGCTCCCCTCGCCTTGGGCCTACCTGGGGCACCACGCTTTTCTGAGCCGGCCGCTCGTGCGTGGCGACGAGCGGCGCGTCGGTGACTTGGTCTCCGGGTTCACCGCTGCCCCGTTATTCCTCCAGGACCGTCAGGGACCTCCCAGGTTACTGGGCCGTCCTCTGGGCGCCGCGCCGTGGTCGTCCACCCCTCCGGATGCGCCGTCCCCTCGCCCGCTGTCGGTGACGACGACTGCTGCCTTCCGGGATGGCGAACCCTTGGGCATCCGGGAGCATCGAGTTTTCGGGGCCGCATGCCCCACGGCTCGGCGTTTCGTCTGCCTCCGCATCAACCGGGCTGTTGCCACCCCGACTGCCAGGCTGGCTACCGACCTGCTGGGCTCAGCTTTGATCGGGCGGGATTCGCACCCGCTGGACGACGAACTGAATTTCCCGAACCGACCGTCGGTTCGTTCCTTCCAGACCAGCGTTGCCCGGTCGCAACTGCCATGCTTGGGCATTTCTCCTTTGCCGGTGTACGACAGTGCCGTGCCCGAGCCGCCGCCTATCCCGACATCGTTCGCGGCGCTCGGATAATCGGAGGACCAGTCGCCACGAGCCGCATCAAAGGCGCGGATGTCGTTGCGTCCCGCGCCCCGTGCCACCGCGCCCCAGTGCAGCAGCTGGCCGCGCGTGGGCACGTACACGGGACTGCTCCACGAGTAGCCCGATCCGGCGTCGCTGGTCGGCAGCTTGACCCAGCGGTTGACCGGGAGTTCTTTGGGTTCTGAAGCCGAGTGGACCCTGCTGGGCAACTTCGTCCCCAGCAGCGCCACGCCAACGAGGATCGAGCAAGCAGGGCGATGACAGAATGTCATTGCGATGGCTCCCATGGGTCGATGACCAGCGGAAGGCGGTGCTGCCCGCTCACGCCAGCGCCTCCTGGATCAGCGGTGCGTCGTCGAGCACGATCTTGAGGGGCCGGCCGTCCGGCGTGTGCAATTCCAGATCGGCGTCGATGCCCAGGAGGTGGTAAATGGTCCGCGCCAGGCTCGGGATCTGGTAGTACTTGTCCGAGACCTCGGCGCCGTACTTGTCGGTGCCGCCGACGATGCAGCCGCGCTGGAAACCGCCGCCAGCCACCAGGAAGTGCTGGGCGTTGTACCAGTGGTTGCGCGAGCCGCGCGTCGCCTCCGGTTTGGGCGTGCGGCCCATTTCGCCGCCGGAATAGACGATGGTGCTGTCGAGCAAGCCGCGTTCGTCCAGGTCCTCCAGCAGCGCCGCGCAAGCAGTGTCGTACTCCCGGTAGCAGCGCGACGCACTGTCATAGGCTGCGTTGGGTCCGCCCGTGCCATGAAAATCCCAGCCGTAAAAATTGAGGAAGACGCACGGCACGCCCGCCTCGATCAAGCGGCGAGCAGCCAGGGCTTGACTTCCCCACTTGTGCTTGCCGTACCGCTCCGCGGCCCGGTCCGGTTCGAGCCGCAGGTCGAGGGCGCGGCGCAGCTTCGGCGAGCGGAGCAGATCGAACGCCTGCCGCTGGAAGCGATCCAGGCCGCCGATGATCGGCTCGGCCCGATCCAAATGCCGCAGCTGGGTATCCAGATCGCGGAGCAGGTCAATACGGCGTTCCAGCGTCGGCACATCGAGCTGGGCGGCCGGCGGCGACAACATTTGCCGCAAGTGGTTGTTCGGATCGTTGACGTTCAGCGTCATGGGGTTGAAGCCTGGCCCCAGGTAGCTGTCGTGCGCGGCGTCATGCTCGCTGCTGGTGCTGACGAGCACGTTGGCCGGCAGGTCGCGCGGGCCGGGCCGCAGC
>JAGVLI010001105.1 GCA_020054355.1 Planctomycetales bacterium
GAGGACGGTCTGGCCGGCGGGCACGTCACGCGGCGGGGGAGAGGCGCCCAGGATGCGGTCGCGTGCGGCCCGCACGTCCTCGCTCCCTCGGCCGGCAAGCCATTCCAGACCTTGGCCGAGCATGTCGGCGGCGGCGTCACCGCGCGCTTCCTTTTCGACCAACTGGCGCAAATACGTTTCCAGGGTCTGGCCGCGCCGGTTCGCTTGCAGCCGGAGCTGCTGTTCGGTTTCGGGGGTTAGTTGGACAGTGACATTTGTCATGCTGGTCTCCGCCGGGCCGGCGCTGCAACCTGGCCTCGATTATACCGCGGCTGGAATCGGGCTGTCACGGGTTTCGCGTCATGCTCGACCTGGCACCTCGCCGACAGACTTCGCTCCCAGCAAGCGCGCCAGCTTTTGCAGTTCGTGGCCATGATTTACACATTTAGCCAGGGTAATTGAAGCGTACAGAGTTCTTTCGAGATGGCATTGTGTTATAATACAATTGCGATAAGCTGAAGTCAGCAGGCGGACTTTGAGGGCCAGGCAATGGATTTGCGCGACGCCTTGATCGACTGGGACGATCCAGACGACGACGGCAGCAACACGGCCCACATCGCCGAACATGGCCTGACACCGGAAGAAGTTGGAGCCGCGCTGGTTGACGAGGACACCACGTTCGACGTCAGCGACTCTTCCGGCCGGCCGATTGCCTTTGGCCGCACCGACACGGGCCGGTTCATCGCCATCGTGTTTGAAGTGCTGAACCCGGCCGACCCGCTCATCATCCGCCCGATCACCGCCTACGAAGTCCCCGAGTCGACGGAGTGAAACCATGAAGCCGACGATCAAGCCGACCCGCACCGCCGAGCAGCGGGCCGAGGAAGCAGCCATCCGTCGCGAACACGCCGCGAACCCGGTGCGTCAAAGGCCGGCTGACGCCATCAATCGGCAGAGCTTCACGGCAATCTTGAGCCTGGTGGCCCGGTTCAAAGCCGTGCGCGAAAGCCAGGGATTAACGCTGGCCGAAGTGGCGGAACGCATGGGGATCGATTCGCCGGCCCTGTCCCGCCTGGAAACCGGCAAGATGCTGAACCCCACGCTCGCGACGCTGCACAAATGGGCGGAAGCACTGGGGCAGAAGCTGGAGGTGGACGTGTCGCCCGCCTGATCGGCTTCCATCCTTGAAGTGTCGAGCCGAAAGTGTTAAGTATCCCTTTCGTTCCGTTCTCCTGCAACCTTTACCTCTTGCGCGAACCTTTACAACGCGCACAATGTCTTGGAAAATGAATGAGACATTCGTGTTGCGGCTTTTTCGAGTGGAAGTCATGCCAGACCCAATAGCGAACTTCTCACTACGAGGTGCCACCCTGGAAGACTTGGGTGTTTCCCTCGGCCGTTGCTACCGAGAATACTCCCTGTGGCACGGGCAGGCTGCCCTTGTCGCGAGCTTCGCTCAGGATGCGCAGATTGCAGGTGTAAGAGCGGTTCTGGCTGATCGCGTTCGCGGATCAGTGGCTTTCGCCCAAGCGGAAGGGATAATCAAAGTAGAATCACAGGTGAGCGATACTCTGTTCGGTGAGATTGTGGACCACCAGTTGGGTATAGCCGATCACGGTCTGAAGATCGCTGCCGTCGTAATGCTGCACAACGCCTGCGAGCGGTTTCTTTGGCGACTGGTCCGATTCGGCTTGATTGGGAATCGGCCAAAGGCGATTTCGTGGATCGCAGAGAAGAAGGTTACGGTCAAAATGCTCGGGGAACATCTGCCCGAAGTCTTGATTGATGACCAACTCGAAAAATGGTGGGATGACTTGGAGCGTGACAAACTTACAAACAAGTGGCAGCGTCTTGCCGGACTTGTGGGTTATCCCGCTAAATTCACGGTTGAAACTTGGCACTTCGATCTGGAAATGCTCTCGCGCTTCGACGAAATTCGCCATAACGCGGTTCATCACGATGGGCAACCAGTCAAGTCGTTTGATTTTGCCGAGTTTGCAAGCCAGCTTTCGCGAGCGCAGCTTGTTTGGCTAGTCCACGTCGGTCGTCTTCTGAAACTGAGGATACCGGCGGAGGCTATGTTCCTGGGCAGGTCGTGCCCGCCAGCTGGGCTCGGAGGTCAATTTTTGTCTATCGAGCTTTTGTCGCGCGCGATGTGCATCTGGAACCGCACCCATTATCGACTCAAGGGCTGCGCGCAGCGGCTCGGCACGGCGAAGGGTTCCAATGCCTGGGCTACGGCGATTGGCGTTTGAAGACGGTCCCCAGGCTTCTTGGCCATTAGTTTGAAGATAATCGCGCCCAGTGGCTCCGGCACGTCCGGGTTTTGCTGGCAAAGGTCTGGCACCGGATCGAGAGCATGGGCCAGGAGTTTTTCGGTAGAGGTCCGGTTCGGGAAAGGTGTCTTTCCAGCCAACAAATAGTAAAGCGTGCATCCCAGGCTGTACAAGTCGGAGCGGATGTCGGCCAAGCACAAATCCTGGGCCTGCTCTGGGGAAACGAAGTCCGGCGTGCCCATGACCATACCCGTCGCGAGCAGTTGCTTGCCGTCACGCCGTTCGGGCAGCCGGGCGAAGCCCATGTCGCAGATTTTGACAACTCCATTGTTTGCCAACAATAGATTGGATGGGTTGATGTCGCGGTGAACCACGCCGCGCTCGTGGATATGCTGTAGACCCAATGCGGCCTGCCGAATGTAGTCAGTGGCGTCGCCGACCGGCACCTTGCCGTACTTCTGGACGAACTTGGCTAGGTCGATGCCCTCTACATGCTCCATCACCAAAAAAAGCGAATCATCCACCTCGTTGGCGTCGTAGGCCATGACAACGTTTGGGTGAGAAAATTGGGCAAAGGCCGCGATCTCTAGACGAAAGCACTGCATAGCCGTCGAATCATCTGCCAGATCCTTGCGGGCGATTTTCAGTGCGAGGTTCCGCTTCATGCGCGAGTGGCGCACCCTATAAACGATCCCCATGTCACCTTGGCCGAGGAAGTCGAGCAGGATGTAGTTGCCGAGGATCAGCTGTTGTCCTTTGCCAGCGACCAACTGCTCGATTTGGAACCTCGTCAGCCATGCCCGGCCAACCAGTTCCGCAGCCAGGGCCTCGATTTCCGGAAACTCTTCTACCAGCGCCGGCAGTTGGGCCTGCTGCTCTGGCGTCAGCAGTGGAAAATGCAAGGCGCTCAGAAAATCAACGGTGGTGGTGGCGATAGCCGAATTGTCGGTGACCGCGCGCTGACGCCTATTTTCTCGCTTCTGCTCGGCCGCCTGTGCCTCCTGCCGTTGGCGCTCGATTGCCCGCTTCTGCTCTTCCGCGCGTTTCCGGCGCTCGGCCGCCTGCCGGGCCATTTCTTGTTGGACTTTCGTCAGTTCCTTCACGAACCCCTTGCAGCTCGGCCACCGTTCGCTGGGTTCCTTCGCCAACGCTCGCGCGAGGACAGTTCGCTCGGCCGGCGGAAAAGCAGTCAAGTCCGGCTCCACTTCGAGATGCGCGTAGATCATCTGCGCTTGGTCGCCTTTGAATGGCAGCCGGCCTGTGCGGAGATGGTAATAGGTGACCGCGAGCGAATACTGGTCGGATTGCTGCGTGATCTGCCCTTTGAAACACTCAGGCGCGAGGTAGGCGATGGTGCCAGCACCCGAATTGCTGGCCACGGTCTGTTCCAGGGCTTTCGCCAGTCCGAAATCCGCCACTTTCACGCCCGAGTCCAGCAATAGCAGGTTTGCCGGCTTCACATCACGGTGCTGTACCTGCTTGGCGTTCAGTGCGTCCAGGCCGTTCGCCGCGTCTGTCATGTAGGTCAGCAACTCTTCCAGCGGAATGCCGGGCAGGTCTTCGTCGAGCGCTTCCGCGAGTCGATCCAGGAGAGTGCCATCGCACAGTTCCATTGCCAGTATAAGCCAGTCGTCCTTGTGCCAGGCACCGAACAGGCTGACCAGATTGGGATGGCGGATTTTCTTCATCACCTCCAGGGAACGCAACTCCAGGGCGAAGACCTGTGCGTCCAGGCGGATGAACTTCAGGGCGACATCGAGTCCGCCGGGGCCGCGCGCGTGCCAAACCTGACCGAAGGCACCGGCCCCGCGTTTGCTAACCAGGATGTAGTCCGGGCAGTTCGGCACAGGCCGGCTGCCCGGCTGCAACAACATGGGCGATAGCCCCTCGGGAGGAGAGTGACCTTTACGACAGGTGCGATGAGCGCCGCGCATTGCAATAAAGCAAGTCGCGACGAATGGCACGGACGTCTTCGCTAAAACCGGCGGCATCGTTGCCCAACCGGGGAAGTGCTTGCAAAAACGCATTGAGGTCGCGAACCTTGAGCGGCGACTGTGGCTTGGCCGGGCCAAGCAGGGCAATGACTTCATTGCCGCGTTCCAGCTCGACGCGGATGCCCTCGGCATGGACCCGATCCACCAGCTTGGCGAAATCGCGTTCGGCTTCGGCTACATTGATGCGCGGCATGGCGGTGTCCTCGCGAGTCAGAGGAGCTTTGTCAGTCATTATAGCCTATACTCCGAAAGCAGGGCACACCGTTCCGTTTCGTTTCATGGCTCGTTGAGCGCACAAGTGCAATATCGTCAATGACTTCCGCCTTGCGTTTCATTCGTTTCATTCGTTTCACGCCACCGGCGAGGTATGGCCCTGTCCGTGAAACGCAGGGACCTTCATCGTCAGCCCCCCTTCCATTTCCCGCAGCCAGGTGTAGAGCGTCTTGCGCGGCACGCCGAGCAGGGCGGCCGCCTTGCTTTGTTGCCGTGAGCTGGCGTCAGCGCTTGTTCCACATTCGCGCGGCGGCAATTGTCCAGGTCGGCGGTGAGGCGGTGCGTCAGCGAGCCGGGCGCCACCTTTCAATCCCGGCGAGCGGCGGGCGCTTCACCGATGGCACCTCGGTTCCGGCGCTTTGCCCAGCTGCTCCAGGCCGACGATGCGCCGGTTGTCGGGATAGGCTTCATAAGTTTGCGACAGCACGCGCTGCGGCGGTTGCTCGCGCACCTTCGCCCGGAACGAGGCGCGGTCTTCCAGCAGATGCACGAACGCGCAGTCGAAGCCGGCGCTGGCGAAGGCTTCGCCTACCGCCGCGATGTTCGGGCCGAACCAGTTGCTGGCGTCCTGGGGATGCAGTTCGTATTCGCGGTATTGCCGCCAGAGCGGCGTCGGCCCGAGCAGCCAGGAGAGCAACCGGACCTGGCTCAGCCGCCGCAGCGCGCCCCGGAAGCGATAGTTGCCGTCGATGACGTGCGTTTCGACGAAGACTTCGCCCCGGCAGACGCTGCGCAGCCGGTCGATGGCCAGCAGCGGATAGCGCAGGTGATAGAGCACGCCGAAGAACAGCACGATGTCGAACGTGCCGATCTCGTCCGGCGATAGCGCGTAGGCGGAGCCGCGCACATAGCGCACTTGCGAGCGGAGCAGCCGGTGCAAGCGCTGGAAGCCCGTTTCGTCCGGGTCTTCCAGGCTGACCGCGACTACTTCCGGCGCGCCGCGCCGTTCGCACTCGAAGCTGAAGCAGCCATTCCAGGCGCCGACGTCGAGCACGCGCTGGCCCGACAGATCGGCGGGCAGGCCGACGTTGGCGCAGAGCCGTGCCACCGGGTTGCAGCCGGGAGTGAAGACGCCCGGCGTCACTTCCCAGCGCTGATGCCAACGGACGCCCTCGAAGAAGTCGGCAGGGATGGCGGTCATCGGGCTTCTTCCTTGAAAGGGTACTGCAAAACCGCAAGCGGTTGGCGGACGGCATGCGGCGATTAGTTGCGGAAGATGAAATAGACCGCGCCGCACATGCACAGGGCGGCCCAGAGGTAGTCCAGCTTCACGGGCTGATTCATGTAGTAGAGCGCGAACGGCACGAACACCGACAGCGTGATGACCTCTTGCACGATCTTCAGCTGCGCCAGGTTGAGCTCGGTATGGCCGATGCGGTTGGCGGGCACCTGCACGACGTACTCGAAGAAAGCGATGCCCCAGCTGACCAGCACGGCCAGGTACCAGGGCTTGTCCTTCAAGTCCTTGAGATGGCCGTACCAGGCGAAGGTCATGAAGACGTTGGACAGGATCAGCAGCAGAATGGTTTGGGGGAGGACTGGCATGCGTTCATCCTTGAAGCGGACTGCGTTCAGCATCCTTGATGCCACCGGCGGTAGGTCCGGCGAGCCGAGCCGGACCTGAAGCGCCCCAGGCCGTCGGC
>JAGVLI010000715.1 GCA_020054355.1 Planctomycetales bacterium
CCGCGGCGGCGGCCATCCTGCTGGCGGTAAGCGCCATCGGCATCCCGAGCAGCATCTACCTCTACGGCCAGCACCAGGCCAACCAGTCCTACGTTCAGGCCGGGCAGCAGCTGGAGGACCTGGCCCGTAAGGAACGCCAGCTCATCAAGGACCAGGACGCGCTGCTCACTCGCGCCGGCGAGGACTACCAGGGCGCGCAGCGCTCGCTGACCAACCTGGAAGCCGAGCAGGCGAAAGCCCTCAATGCGGCGCACGACGCCATTTTCAAGAACAACATGGTGATGGTGGTCAAGGGGCCGGAAGCGGTCCGGCTGGGTGAGGAAACCACCTACGTCATCGAAACCCGGGCGCTCGACACCAAGAACGCCCAAGGCAAGCCGGTGCCGGTGAAGCTCGACGCCGTCGTCCGCGATCAGACCACGAATCGCGTGGTCTTCGAGCAGAAGGGCATCGTCAGCAATGGTGTTACCCAACTGGTGCTGGCGCCGGAAGTCACCCTCAAGGGCGGCAGCGGCCTGGCCCTCGAACTGGTGGCCCACAGCGCGGACGGCGTCCGCGGCGAACTCACGGAACGCCTGGCCCTGGCCCGCGCTTCCTACGTCACCCATCTGACCACCGACAAGCCGATTTATCAGCCCGGCGAAACGGTGCGCTGGCGCTCGCTGACCTTGGACCGCTTCACCCTGAAGCCCGCCGCCGAGGAACTGCGTCTGCAAATCAAGCTCACCGGCCCGCTGGGGAACGAGATTCTCAAAACCGAGCACGCCGCCCGCATCGTGGATGCGACCGGGCGCGAATGGCTGGGGCCGGACAAGAAGCCGCTGCGCGGCATCGCCGCCGGCGAATGGCAGATTCCGACCGAATTCCCTGGCGGCGAGTACATCTTCGAAGTCAAGGATGCCGGCAACCGCTTCCCGACCGAGCGCCGGAAATTCGTGGTCAACAAGTACCAGATTCCCCGGCTCAACAAGGAAGTGAAGTTCGACAAGGAATCCTACGGGCCGCGCGCCGAAGTCGTGGCCAGCGTCAAGGTGGCCAAGGCCGAGGGCGGCACCCCGGTCGCCAACCGCGACGTGTTCGCGTCCGTCCAGATCGACGGCAAGTACTACAACGCCAAGGGTGAACTGAAAGACCAGGAAGCCGCCAAGATCCGTGTCGCCACGGACGATGCTGGCGCTGCCACGATTCGCTACACGTTGCCCGCCGAGATGGACAAGGGCGACGCCACCCTGGGCCTGGAGTTCACCGACGGCGCCAACTTCGAGGCGACTTCCCGCCCGTTCAACGTCGTCGTCAACAAGCTGCAAATGGAGTTCTTCCCCGAGGGCGGCGACCTGGTCGCCGGCGTGCCGAACCGCGTGTACTTCCAGGCCCGCACCATGCTCGACAAGCCGGCCTCGGTCGGCAAGGCCGTGCTGGTGGATGAGACCGGCAAGGTCGTCCTGGACAACCTGGCGACGCTCAATCACCCGGTCAGCAAGGATGAATCGGCCCTGCATCAAGGTCTGAACCAGGGCATGGGCAAGTTCAGCTTCACGCCCCAAGCCGGCAAGAAGTACGAATTGAAGGTCCTCGAACCGGCCGGCATCAAGGCCCATTTCGCCCTGCCGCCAGTCGCCGACGACGGCGTGGCCCTCGAAGTGGCCTCCGCCGTCACCAGCGAGCAGGAACCGATCAAGATCAACCTGCGCAGCGCCCTGAAGGACCGCGACCTGCTGATCGGCGCCTATTGCCGCGGCCGGCTGCTGGGCTTCCAGGAACTGACCGCCAAGGCGGGTCAGGCCACCACGCTGAGCATCAAGCCCGCCAAGGACGTCGGCGGCGTCTATCGCGTCACGGTCTTCGAGAAACTGGCTGTCGGCAACAACCGCCAGCAGCTCAAGCCCCTGGCCGAACGGCTCGTCTACCGGATGCCGGCCGAACGGCTGAACCTGTCGGTCAAATACCCGGACAACCAGGGCCAGCGCGTTTACGCTCCGGGCGCCAAGGTCAATCTCCAGCTGCTGGCGAACAGCGAGACCGGCTCGCCCGCCCCGGCCGTCGTGATGGTCGGCATCGTCGATAAGAGCGTCATCAAGATGGCCGACGAGCGCACGGCCCGCATGATGCCCACCCACTTCCTGCTCACCAGCGAAGTGCGCCGGGCGGAAGACCTGGAGTTCGCCGACATCCTGCTCAGCGACCACGCGAAGGCCATCGACGCCCTCGACCTGCTGCTGGGCACGCAAGGCTGGCGGCGCTTCCTGGAATCCGATCCGAGCCGGATGCCCGACAAGAACAAGGTACTGAATGCCGAGGAAATGCGCTGCAAGGCGGCCGACGTGGACCGCTTGCTGGTGGCCCTGGGCCGCACCAGCATCGATCCGCAGAAAGCGACCGACACCTTTGCCCTGCGGCAACAGCAGATTGTCGATCAGTTCGGCCCGAAGTTCGATAACGTCCAGGCTCAGCTGCTGCAGACGGCGGAGACCCTGGAGAACGCCCGCGAAGGCCGCGAGTTCGACGTGCAGAAGAATGCTCTCCGCGACCAGACCGACCAGGCCCGCGCCGCCTCGATCGCCGCCCTGACCCGCCTGCGGGTGTACGACGACTGGAACGCGACCATCCGTTCGCGGCTGCTCCTGGCCTTCGGCTTGATCCTGCTGATCGCCGGAGCAGGCAGCCTGCTGATCGGCGTCACCCAGAACCTGCCCAAGGCAGTGCCGTTCTTCGGCACGGCAGTGGCTGGCGTGGCCGTATGCGGCCTGCTCCTGCTGGGCACCTTCCTGTTCGATACCGGCCTGCCCGGGCAAGTGCAGACGGCCGCGTTGAGCGAGCCGGCGACGGGCGCTCTGCCGACGGCCATGCCGGACGACCTGGATCGGGTTGGTGCCATGCCTCCAGCCTTTGGAGCCGAGGGTGGCGGCGGTGCAGGCAATAAGCGGCGCGAAATCAAGGAGCTTGCCAAACAGGCCCGTCCCCAAGCCGACGAAGAGCGGAAGAACCTGAACTTCATTCGGGAAGACCGTCGCCTCGGCGATGGCAAGGCTGACGCGAATCGCGACGCGCCCAAGCCGCAAATGGCGGGTGCCGCGCACGACGGGAAGGACGGTCAAGGCAAGGGCTTCGGACGCGGCGAAGCGAAGGGCGAGGGCAAGGCCGATCCCCGCGCTGCCTACCGACCGCTGGCCGGCGGTTTACCAATGCCGGTGCCGCCTGGAATGGGAGCCGTACCCGCGGCGTAAAAGGCCGCCCAGAAGACGCCGGCGGCCAAAGCTCCGGGTGCGCCTCCGGGCAAGCCGAAGGACGGTGGTGCCGACCGGCTCAAGGAGCTCGAGCAAGCCCAGGGCATGAACGGGCGCATCGGCAACCGAGCGGGCCAGTTCGCCCCGGGCAACCAGAGAAATGCTGAAGCGGGCAACTTCGCCCAGGGTGGACCGGGCCGTGCCGGTTTCGCCCACGCTCCCGCCAATGGCTTGCCCAGCCTGAAGGAGCAGAACCTGGATGCCGTGATCCGCGACCTGCGGGCCGGCAACATCGGTCAGAATGAATTGCAGGCCCGCGCCCTGCAGAACGTCGATGCCTACAAGAAAGCCAAGGATGCCAGGGAGGATAAGCCCGCCGAGGCCGACAAGGCCGAGATGGCCGAGAAGTCCCTGAACCGGCTGCGCCAGCAGATGCAGCAGCAGAACGTGGCGGCCGCGCCGTGCTTCGTCCGCCAGTACGCCCACGAACGGCAGCTCGGCCCCGACCCCGACATCCGCGCCGATTTCACCGAGACCATCTACTGGCATCCGGCCTTGGTACTGCCCGACGGCAAGGCCGACCTCGGCTTCGAGCTGAACGATTCGGTGACCAGCTTCCAGCTGATCGCCTTCGGCCATACCGCCGACGGCCGGCTGGGCGCCTTCACCACCGAGTTCGAGTCGAAGAAGCCGTTCAACCTGAACGCCGCCGTGCCCCTGGAAGTCACCGCCAACGACCTGATCGACGTGCCGGTGGCCGTCGATAACAACACGGCCGAGTCGCGGACCATCCGCCTGACCGTGGAAACCCAGGGCCTGACCGTCCTGCCGGGCACCGAGAACAGCAAGACCGTGTCCTTGCAGATGAAGGCCGGCGAGCGCGGCCGGACCATCTTCCGGATGCAGCCGAGCATCAAGGAAGGCGCCGCCATCGTCAAGATCAAGGGTGTGACCGAACCGTTCGGCGCGGACACCATCCGCTACACCATCAACGTGGTGCCGGAAGGCTTCCCGGTGAGCAGCCAGTTCAGCGACGTGCTCGAAGGCGACGCCCACCACGAGCTGGTGCTGCCCAAGGACGGCCTGATCCCCGGCACCCTCAAGGCCAGCCTGCAAGTGTATCCGTCGCGGCTGGCGGACCTGCAGAGCGGCCTGGAAGGGCTGCTCCGCGAGCCGCGCGGCTGCTTCGAGCAGACCTCGACCAGCAATTACCCGAACGTGATGATCCTGGGCTACATGAAGGAAACCAACCAGGGCAGCCAGCAGCTCTACGACGACGCCAGCGGCAAGCTGGAGCGCGGTTACGCCAAGCTGGTCTCCTTCGAGTGCCTGAATCGCGGCAAGAACCAGCGCGAAGGCTACGAGTGGTTCGGCGGCGCCGCCCCGGCCCATGAAGCCTTGACGGCCTACGGGTTGCTGCAATTCCGCGACATGAAACGCATCGGCTACAACGTCGATGACGCGATGGTCGAGCGGACCCGCAAGTATCTGCTCCAGCAGCGCGACGGCAACGGCGGCTTCAAGCGCAACGCCCGGGCGCTGGACAGCTTCGGCCGCGCTCCCCAGGAAGTCACCAACGCCTACATCGTCTGGGCGCTCACCGAGAGCGAACTGGACGCCGCCAACAAGGAAGACCTGACCAAGGAACTGGACGCCCTCAAGGCGTTGGCGCAGGACGACGGCAAGCGTTGGTCGAAGGACCCGTACTTCCTGTCCCTGGTCGCCAACAGTTTCCTGAACCGCGACAAGGCCGACGCCTTCGGCGTGGAGTTGCTCAAGAAGCTCGTCACGCTCCAGAAGAAGGAAGGCTACGTGGACGGCGCCCAGAGCAGCATCACGAACTCCGGCGGCCGGACGCTGCAGATCGAAAGCACCGGCCTGGCGATCCTGGCCTGGCTGAAGTACAACCAGCCGCACGAATTCCGCGAACCGCTCGACCGGGCCATCAAGTGGATCGGCCAGCAGCGCGGCGGCCACGGGGCGTTCGGTTCCACGCAGTCCACCATCCTGGCCCTCAAGGCGCTCCTGGCTTACACCAAGGAGAACAAACGGCCGATGAAGGCGGGCAAGCTGACCCTGAAGGTCAACGACAAGGTGGTCGCCGAGCGGGACTTCGACGCCAATGCCAAGGACGCCTTGGTGCTGGACCTGCCCGACGCCGAGAAGATCTTCAGCCTCGGCAAGAACGACGTGCGGATCAGCCTGGCGGGCGGCGCGGTGCTGCCCTACACGATGAGCTGGAACTATTCGGCCCTGACCCCGGCCAACCAGGAGAAGCCGGCCATCACCATGTCCGCGAATCTCAGCCGGCTGTCCGCGAAGGACGGCGAGACCGTGGGCATGACGGTGTCGGTGGCGAACACGCAGAACAAGGGCCAGGGCATGGTGGTGGCCATCGTCGGTCTGCCCGCCGGCCTGGAGCTGCCGTCGAACCTGGAGCAGCTCAAGACCTACGCCCGCTTGCAGAAGAACGACAAGGGCGAGGAAGTCGCCGGCAAGATCAGCGCTTTCGAGATTCGCGGCCGGGAACTGGTCCTCTACTGGCGGCAGATGACGCCGAACGAGAAGATCGAGGTGCCCATCGACCTGATCTGCCGCGTCCCCGGCGAGTATCGCGGCCCCGCCAGCCGCAGCTATCTCTACTACAACGCCGACCACAAGTTCTGGGTCGATCCGCTCAAGGTGGCGGTGGCGCCCAAGGCCGACTGAGCCTGGCGAACGATTATCAATCAAGCACCCCGGGGACCGAGCTTCGGTCCCCGGGGTGCTTTTTCAATTTCCACGCAGTCAGCGCACCTCCTGGCCGGCCTCCACCAGCTGGATTGTGGCCCCGCACTCGGCGACAATAGCAGTCGGAGGAGTTGCCATGACCGAGGCCGAGTGGCTGCAAGCCGATCTGGAAGCCAAGCTGCAGTTCCTCTGGGGAACGGCCAGCGAAAGGAAATTGCGGCTGTTCGCTTGCGCCTGCTGCCGGAGCGTCTGGGATTACCTCGAGTTACCGGCTGCCCGCCGGGCGGTCGAAGTCGCCGAGCGCTTCGCCGATGGGCAGGCGAGCAAGCGGGAACTGGCGGACGCGCAGCGTCACCTGGCAGGCTGTATCAAGGACAATCTCGACGGCGTTGCCCGCGATGCCGAGACGGGAGAGGTCCGTGACGGTCTGCTGGCGGCCCAGCTCGTCGTGTCGCCGCGCTTGAGCGTGGCCATGCTCGGTGCGACGGCCGCTCACGCCGCCAACGCCATCGCCGCTGGCCTTTACTGGCAGGTATGGAACGACCCTGGCAGCGAGAGCGACGATGCTTACCAGGAGGGAATCCAGCAAGCGCAGCTGCTGGCCGACATTATCGGCAATCCGTTCCGTCCCGAAGTCGTTTCGCGGCGGTGGCTCAGCGCCACGGTCGTTTCCCTCGCCCGCGCCGTCTACGACGAAGGGCAGTTTCAGAACCTGCCGATCCTGGCTGACGCCCTGGAGGATGCCGGGTGCGACAGCGCCGACATTCTGAACCACTGCCGACAACCGGGCGAACATGCGCGCGGCTGCTGGGCGGTGGACCTCGTGCTAGGAAGACAGTGAGTGAAAACCCGGAGCGCCCATGCCCGATTACGATGCGAGTTTCAAAATCGTCGCCCGCGCTTCCGGCCAGCAGCTGGCGCAACTCGCCGGCATCGACTGCCGGCAGTGGGAACCCATCGGCGGCGAGGTGCAAGCCACCGAGCGCCTGGCCGACCGC
>JAGVLI010000661.1 GCA_020054355.1 Planctomycetales bacterium
ATTCGGGGCCGGGTGGACCTGGACCTGACTTTCCGTCGGGACGGCGAACCAGCCATGACTACGGGCACGGGCCGGCTGACCCTGTCGCGCCTGCGCTGGGGAGACGTGGAACTGGCCGAAACCGTGGGCGGCGAACTGGTGCTGACCTCGGAGCAGCTACAGATGCCCAACCTGTCGGGCAACGTGGCCGGTGGCTTGCTGTTCGGCCAATTGAACTGGGACTTGAAGCGCCCGGAGCGACGGCGCATCCGGCTGCGCCTGCAACAAGCCGACATGGCACGCTTGCTGGCTTTCTGGCCGGCTTTAGCCGCGAGCAGCGACGGTGCCGTGGACGTGCGGTTTTCCAGCAGCCTCGGCACGGAATGGCGCGGCAGCGCCGAGGTCTACCTGACCCGCGGCACCGTGGCAGGCATCGAAGCCGCCGAGTGGCGGATTCCCGTTCGTCTCACGTTCTTGCCGGGTTCGGGCCGGGGCGAATTGGAAGTGCCGGAAACCCAGGTCCAGGCGGGTCAAGGCCGAGCGCAGGGGCAAGTCAACCTGACCTGGGGCGATGACCAGCGTCTCGATGCCAAGGTGTCGTTCTTCGGCGTGAAGCTACGCTCGCTGCTCCGGCCGATGCCGGAGCTGAGCGCGCTGGCGGCCGGCGACCTCAGCGGCCGACTGGAGTTGAGCGGCAATAACGTTCGCTCGCTGGACGACCTGACCGGCAGCCTGGACGCCACCATGAAACAAGGGCAGGTCTTCGATCTGCCATTCTTCCGGCAGCTGGCGCGCTATATCGCTCCGGGGCAAGCGTCGTCCGCGTTTCAGGACGGCGCGCTGCGCGCCCGGCTCAATCGAGGTGTGGTCAAAGTTGAATATCTGCGGTTGAAAGGGCCGTTCCTGCAAGCCCAGCTGACCGGCACGGTCACGCTGCAAGGCCGGCTCGACATGGAAGCGACCGCCAATCCTGGGCTGCCCGGCGAGGACCAGGCCACGATCCGCCTCCTGGGAATGCGCCTGCCGGCAGTCGGCGCGATTCCCAGCACGGTCGTCAACCAGGCGAGCGGCATCCTGCTGCGCCGATTGATTCATCTCGACATCAACGGCACGGTGCGCAATCCGTCGATGCAAATCGTGCCGTTGCGCAACCTCAGCGGGGATACTTTACGCTTCTTTCTCAGCTTGCCGGGTCGTTGAATTGCGCGAAACGATGAATCCAGTCGGCGCGAAACGATGAATCCAGTTCGCGCGAATCGATGAATCACCCTGGAGTCCTCAACTGAGTTTGACGGTCTTGCCGATAAGACCAGGGTACACGCGCCGCGCCTGCCTGGAAGGAACCCCATGCACACCACCCAGCCGACCTGGACCCCCTGGCTGCTGCTGACCCTGGGCCTGCTGTCGCTGACCGGCTGCACCGGCGGCGCGGGCATGTCGCTGTTTCCGTCGGGAAATGAGCTGGAGCATGCCACCAAGAAGCTGGTGCAGCCGATCCCGGTGCATATTCCGCGCGAGCTGGAGAAAGAACCGCTGCCGCCGTTCACCGTGGAGCCGGGCGACGTGCTGCTGGTGCAGCCGGCCGACCTGGAATCGCCCGCGCGCTTTCCGGCCGAGCAGCCGGTGCTGCAAGACGGCACCATCCTGCTGGGTCGCTATGGCATGCTGAGCGTGGTCGGCCGGACGATTCCGGAAATCGAGCTGCTGGCCAGGGCACTGATCGAGGCGCAAACGAAGGATGCCGGCCCGATCGTGGTGCGGCCGATCAATCGGCAGAGCAAGGTGTATTACGTGCTGGGGGAAGTCAACGCTCCGGGGGCCTTCACGCTGGCCGGACGCGAAACCGTGCTGGACGGCATCCTGGCCGCCGGCGGACTGACCACTCGCGGCAGCCAGGAAAAGATCATCCTGAGCCGGCCGACCTTGCCCGACGATTGCCGGGTGGTGCTGCCAGTGGATTACGAGAAGATCGTGCAGCACGGCGATACGCGGACCAATTACCAGCTCGCGCCGGGAGACCGCATCTACGTGCCGACGCGCTGTTTGTTGGAGTAAGCGGAGCGCGTTATGTGCTAAACCGCAAGCGGTGCGGAAGCCTGTAGGGTCCGCTGTGCGGACCATTAACCATCACAATTTCGGTGGTTCAATGGTCCGCACAGCGGACCCTACGATTATGTGCGAAGCCGCAAGCGGCACGAAGTCAGGCGCTGGCCTGGCTTTCCTCGAAGCCGGCGATCACCTCGGGATTGCGCAGCGTCTTCAGGTTCCAGAGGCCCACGGAAAAGGTCCAGGCGCTAATGGCGAAGATTGTGAACATGGGAAAGATCATTTCTTCCTCGCCGAGGATCCAGCGGAGGATGCTGAGAAACCACCAGAACGCGGGTCCGACCAGCAGCCAGTTCAGCGGTAAGATCATCAGCACGCTGCCGAGCATGGCCCAGCGGTAGGACTCCAGCGACTGCATCTTGACCGCGCCGACCGCGATCAGGCCGTTGTACAGGAAGGCCGCGACGGCGCAGACGGCCACCGTGACGAGCACGGCAGTCGTAATGAACGATTCAACCGCCGCTGCTTCCGGGGCGGTCAGCTTGGCCTTCGCCTTGGCTTTCGCCTTGGCTTTTTCGGCGGGGGATTCCGTCGTCTGGAACACCAGCGGCCAGAGGACCACCATCAGGCTAAGAATCGCCGACAGGCACACGATCGAGCTGGTGAGCAGCATCTGGTTGCTCGGCTTCTGACCGATGGCCTGGGCGATCATCTTCTTGTTGCGCGGAATCTTCTTCTTCGCCAGGTCGTCCGCGAGCGAGTACTTCTTCTTGCCGTCGTCCGCATCGTCCGCGGCCTCCTCCTCGGAGGGCGGCGGCTCATCCTTGACCGCGTACAGATCGTCGTCGTCGCTCTTGGCGGGCGCGGGCTTCGGCGCTGCCTCGGCATTGGGGTCGAAAATTTGCTCGCACTTCGGGCACTTGATCTTCTTGCCGGCCGGGATGGGGTTCGCCGGTTTCAACGTGGCGCTGCATTTCGGACACTTGTAGACGGCCATGAGTGTAGTCCTGGGAAGCCTTTGCTAAACCGCGAGCGGTGGAACGGTAGGGGATATTCTACCGCCCGCCAGCGTTCAGCGGGACAGCCAAAATCGTTGGCCGCTGACGAAGGTTTCGACCTGAAGTCCGGCCGGAGAACTGCGCACCGCGATCGCGCCGTGGGGCCAGGTGCCGAGAAACACGCTGCCCTGCTCGGTATAAGGTTCTGGCGGGCGCACCGGGCCGCGCGGCGGACCTTCGCAGGAGACCACGAGCTTCGGACGCGCCCACTCGGCCAGCGAGGGCGTGTTGGCGGCTTTGCTGCCGTGGTGCGGGGCCATCAGTACATCGACCGGCGCGGCGGGCTGACGCAGCACCAGGTCCAGGCCGGGGCCTTCCAGGTCGCCGGTAAGCAGCAAGACGTGATGCAGATGGCGCACGCGCAGCACCAGGCTGCGATGGTTTTCCTTGCCTTCAGGTCCGTTCGCTGGCGGATGCAGCACTTCCAGGTCGAGCGTGCCCGCGTGCAGCCGGTCGCCAGCTTGGACCATGCGCATCGGGATGCCGTAGCGTTCGATAGTCTGGAGCGTGACTCGGATGCTCGGCGACTTGCGACCGGCAAAGGTCGGCGTGCAGCTGATCTGCCCGACGGCGAAGCGCTCCAGGAGCGCGGGCAGGCCGTTGAAATGGTCGAGATCGGCATGCGACAGGAATACTTCGTCGATGCGGCGAATGCCCCGGCTCCAGAGGAAGGGAGCGATGTGCCGGGCGGCGACATCGGGTCCGTTCATGGCACCGGCGTCGTAGAGCAGGACTCGGCCATCGGGTGTTTCGAGCACGGTACAGCCGCCGTGGCCCACGGAGAGGAAGGTACAGCGCAGCTCGTCGGCTGCGGGACGGGCCGAACCGCCCGCCAGGCCGACGCAGAGCCAGC
>JAGVLI010000677.1 GCA_020054355.1 Planctomycetales bacterium
GCCTCCTGCAAGCGGCGCGAAAGAAAAAACCGAAGCCGGCAGCGCCCAGGCCGGCCAACAAATGATGTTCAAAGCAGTGGGTTGGAAACCTGACCCACGAACCGCGACGGCCGAGCGGGATTAACCTGCTCAGCCTCGGATTCTGCTTGCGAGGCCGCGCCGTCGGCCGCTACCATCGAGCGAGCAATCCGAATCACAAGGGGGATGGCATGAAAATCAGGTTAATCGCCGTGGCCTTGCTGGGACTGGGCTGCGGTTCGTTGTTGCACTCGGCGGACCCGATTGCGTCCGATCAGTTTCGTCAGCTGCAAGCGCTCATCAAGCCGGGCGCAAACGAGGACAAGTGGGCCACGATTCCCTGGGGCGTCAACCTCTGGGAAGCGCGCCGGCAGGCCGCCCGCCTGGGCAAACCGATCCTGCTCTGGGAGATGGACGGGCATCCGCTGGCCTGTACCTGAAACAACGGAGTGACGGGCCGTGCGCTCGCATTCTCCGATGCCGAAATCGTCAAGATGGCCAGTGAAGACTTCATTCCCGTCAGCGCCGACGACTGGTATCAGCGACGGCGACAGGACTCCGAGGGCGAGTTCTTTCGCCAGATCGCCAAGCAGGCCGGCAAGGACGGCGGCGGCCAGCCGTCCGGCGGCAGCACCCGTCAAGGCATCTACTGCTTCACCGCCGATGGCCAGTTGCTGGCCTACAAGAATGCCGGCCAGGCTCCCGACGTGATGCGCGACGTGCTCAAGCAAGCCCTGGCGCGCTTCGGCAAGCTGCCCGAGGACAAACGCAAGCCAGGCGCCATCAAGATCGAAGACCCGCGCAACGTCGATGCCGCCTACACGCGGACCCCGCCCGCCGGCGGGCTGATCGTCAACGTCCATGCCCGCATCCTCGACAAGAACGAACAAAAGGAATGGTGCCGGGGGACGTGCAAGGCGCTCGGCGGCGAACTGGCCTCGCGCGACCACATGTGGCTGACGGCAGCCGAGTGGAAAAGCCTGGTGCCAAAGGAACCCGAAGTCGGCCAGAAATTCCCGCTGCCGTCCGCGATCGCGCAGCGGCTGGTGCGCTTCCACCTGATCGACAACACGCGCGGCGAACCGCCGATGTGGCAGGCGCAGGAAGTGCGCACCGCCGAACTGAACCTGACCGTCACCGAGGTGAATGCCAATTCGCTGGTGATGAAGCTGGAAGGCCCCGTGCTGCTGGCGAACAAGGCGGATGCGGCCCAGGCCGAACGCGGCTTCGACGCCCGGCTGCTGGGTTACATCGGCTACGACCGCGCGAAGCAGGCCATCGACCGCTTCGATGTGGTGACGGTCGGGGATCATTGGGGCAACGGCGCGAACACCCGCGACCCGCGACCCGGCCGGATGCCGCTCGGCATCGCCTTCGAGCTGGCCGCCGGAGGCAAGCCTGCGGACCAGATTCCACCGCAGGCCGCCCGCGACCTGAGCTATTTCAAGACGGGCCGCTAGCTGCGTATCCAGTGACCGCTTGTGCGTGGGTTACGATTCCAATCGTGACAATCTCACGGTCTGTCACGATTGGAATCGTAACCCACGGGCAAATAGTGCCTGGAGGCCGATCAACCCGCCAGCCCGCCGCCATCGACCACCAGCGTCGTGCCCGTGACAAACGACGACTGGTCCGAAGCCAGGAACAGCACCCCTTCCGCGATTTCTTCGGGCGTGCCGACCCGTTGCATCGGCCGAGCCGCGGCTTCACGCAAGAATGCACCCGGTTCCGCGCCGAGCTGCCGGCCTTCCTCGGCCAGCAGCGCGGTATCGGTATCGCCCGGACAGATACAATTCACCCGGATGCCCTGCGCCGCATGGTCCAGCGCCATGGCGCGGGTGAGATTCACCACCGCCCCCTTGGTCGCGCAATAGACCGCCGCATCCTTGCCGCCCTTGAGGCCCCAGCCGGAGCCGGTGTTGACGATGGCCCCGCCGCCCGCGCGGGCCAGGTGCGGAATCGCGAACTTGCTCATCAGGAACACGCCGCGCAGGTTGACCGCCACCACGCGGTCCCAGTCGGCCACCGGCGTTTCCACCACCGAGCGCCGGCAAGTGATGCCCGCGTTGTTGAAGAGGATGTGCAGCCCGCCGAGTTGGTCGGCCACCGTCTCGACCGTGCTTTCCGTCTGAACGGGGTCGGACACATCGCAGCGCAGGAACAGTGCCCGGCCGCCCTCGGCATGAATTTGCCGGACGACCTCGGGACCGCGTTCGCTGCTGACATCGACCACGGCCACCGCCGCTCCGTGCATCGCGAACAGCCGCGAGGTGGCCCGGCCGATGCCAGAAGCGCCGCCGGTAACCAGGGCGATCTTGCCCGCCAGCAGTGAGGAAGCCAGGACCATAAGTCGGACCTCATGCTCAAAACCAAGTGCGCTTGCCCCAGGGTTGCTGCGAAGCCAATTCAAGAGTAGCTGATAGCTGTTAGCTGATAGCTGTCAGCTATTCATGGCTTGATGGCACGGCGAACGGATGTTGGGTTTCACTTTTCTTCAAGTACGCACGCCAGGTCATCGCCCAGCGCCGCGGATCATCGAATGACTCCGCCCTCATCCGATGAATGGTACTCCGGTGCGGCGCGGTTTTCACCACTTCGGGCGTGGTCCGCGCTTCACGGACGACGCTGCCCAGCGCTGCCACGTATTGATCCAGCTCCTTGCGGGAATACGACTCCGTCGGCTCCAGCGTCATCGGCTGCGGCACGATGAATGGGTGGTGACTGGACCACATGTGCATGCCGTGGTCGGCCATTCTCCGGGTGATGTCTTCCGTGGTGACGCCCGTCTCCTCGTGCAGGCGCTGCCAGCTGTAGCGCACCTGCTCGATCCGGTGATGCCCTTCCGCATAGGGCGCGCTGACGCCGTCCAGTTGCAGCACTTTTCGCAGCACGTAGTTATTATTCAGCACCGCGACACGGGCTACTTCGCGCAGCCCTTCCGCGCCCAGGCTGCGAATCCAGGCATAAGCCCGGATGACGGCAGGGATGACGCCGTGAAAACCGCCGACCTTCCCGATACTGTCGGGGCGGTCGGCGTCGAAGGCGTAGCGCTCGCCGTCGAACGTCACTACCGGCATCGGCAAGAACCGCGCCAGCGCCTCGATTACTCCCACCGCGCCGACGGCTGGACCACCGCAGCAGTGGGGCACCGAAAAGGTTTTGTGCAGATTGAAGAAGCAGAGGTCGAAGCCGGCCTCGCGCGCCCGGGTGATGCCGAGCAGGCCGTTGGCGTTGGCCTGGTCGTACCCACATAGCCCGCCGGCGCGATGGATCAGGTCCGTGAACCGCTTGATCTGCGGATTGAAGATGCCCGTGTCTTCCGGGTTGGTAATCAGCAAGCCGGCCGTGCGTTCGGAGATGGCTCGTTGCAGCCCGGCGACGCTGGGCAAGCCGTCCGCTTCCGGCGTGAGCGTGACGATCTTGAAGCCCAGCGTATGGGCGGCTGCCGCGTCCGAGGGGTGGGAGAAGATCGTCGTCACGATCTCGTTCCGAATGTCGTCCTCACCCCGCGAACGATGGAACGCCCGGATGATCGAGGCAATGGTCAGGATGCCTTGCGTACCGCTGCGCGGCTGGAAGGTGAAGCGGTCCAGCCCGGAGATTTCGCGCAGATAGAGGTCCGTCTGATGCAGGATTTCCAGCGAACCTTGCACCGTGCGGTCGTCTTGCAGCGGATGCAGTTCCGTGACCTTGGGCGAGTTCACCAGCTGCTCGTGGACCTTCGGGCTGTACTTCATCGTGCAGGTGCCCTGGCCGACGTCGATGTTGAGGTCCGCGCCCAACGTTTCCTGGGAGAGCCGCAGGTAGTGACGCAACACGCGCATCTGCGACATTTCCGGCAGGGCGGGCGGCGTCGCGCGGCGCACGGCGGGCGGCAGGC
>JAGVLI010000323.1 GCA_020054355.1 Planctomycetales bacterium
GAGAACTTTGCACATGGTTGATCAGAACAAAGGATTGCCTAATTACCGGTAGGGAAAGCTGATGAAAAGATGTCCGCTGAAGACTTATCCGTTTTAGGTATTAAAAGAGCCGCCGATCAGTTGCAAGTGGAGCAGGAGAGCAGACTTGTCATTCCTCGAACACTTTCATCGGTCTCAAGCAATGGCGACGACCAGAGCAGCGATGCGAGCACCAGCGTGCTTGAGTTTTTGAAAACAATTAATGTGGAAAAGAAAAGTCAACGAGAGTCTGCCGCCAGCCTGGCTATCAAAACACTTGGTGATGACGCGACACAGCTATTGGTGAAAGCTCTTGCCAATAACAGCGAAGAGTTACAAGTTAAAATTTCGGGGGTTCTTCGGGCGCTGGTTTGCGTTGATGAATGCAGTCAACGTTTTGTAGACGCAGATGGGATATCGGCTCTTGTCAATGTTATTCGCCATGAATGTTCACAAGCAAAGGAGTTTGCAGCTTTCGCTCTGGGAAATGTGGCAACAAAACTTCGTTTTGCGAGGGAAATGATCGAAAAGGGTGTGCTCACGCACATCTTCCAACTTCTGAAAGATAATTCTGTGAACGTACAGCATGCAGCGTGGTTTGCCCTGCGCATTCTAGCTAGTGATGCGGAAGCGGCAGAATGCATCGTCACAGAAACATCGGGTCCACTTATCGAGCAGCTCAGGGCCGCTTCTGAAGAAGATCAACGGACCGCGGCTGAAACTCTTAAGGTTCTATCCCGATGTCATATGGCAAAACTGGTGGATGCCGGGATCATTCCTGCGGCGTTGCAAGTGCTGAAAGTATCTAGCTGCGAAAGAGTTCGTCAACTTTTGCTGTTCATACTTCGCCATCTGGCGTTAGACGACGCATATGAGCATCAAATTGCCGAGCAGGGCGGTGCCCTGCGTCTGGGCGCGCGGCCGTATCCGCGAGCTGGAAGACCGCTTCGCCATCGGCGCGGGCAACCCCGGCCTGGTCGAAAAGCAGATCGTCGAAACTTCGCTGCGCTTCGGCGTGCTTTGCAGGTTCACGGCGTTCGTGGCAGTGGACCGCGCGGAAGTGGTCAACGAAGGCGGCCGGTTGCACAAAGTCACGCAAGCGGTCGAACCGCCGGCCGGCTGGGACATGCTGGAGAAGATGGACAAGGCATCGAAATCATCGGTGGCGACCTTGCAGTTGGCTGGCCATATCGGCGCTCCGCAGGCAGCAACCGACCGCAAAGCGGAGGCCGCCCCGGCCGACGCGAAGAAAAGGATGCCGGCCAAGCAGGTGCCGCAAGAAATCAATGCCAGGGGGCGAACGTCGCGCACGACCGATCTGGCAATGGACGACGCCGCCCGCGACTTCCTGCCGCCGGCCAAGCCCGCTGCGGCCGCGCCGCCCACACCCGGCAGCAGCGACGCGAACCGGAAGGACATCTTCGAGACCACCGATTTCGATAGTACGGGCTTTGAGGGTGAATCAGGCTCGCAAGCTGTCCCCATCGACCCGGCCGACACCGATCTGGAAAGCTCCGAATTCGAGCTGACGATGGAAGAATGCGAGGAAGCCGAGGAAGAAATCGAAGCCATCGACGGCCTGGCCAACGTCACCATGCCGCCGTCGGTGATCGAGCAAATCCCCGAATCGGTGGCGCGCGAAAACCAGGTGCTGCCGCTGTCCGACGACGGCAACGGCACGCTGCATGTCCTGATGAGCAACCCGCACGATCAGGACGCCATCGAAAAACTGCGCTTCATTCTCGACAAGGAGATCGTTCCGGTGCAGGCCCCAGCGGCGGAGCTCAAGGAGGCAATCGACCGGCACTTTGACGGAAAAGACCAGGAGTCGGTGGATAGCTGCCTCACCGAATTCACGGATACCGCGATTGACTTCACCGAAATCGAAAGCGGTTCAACTGAGTGCATTACCGCGCAGGATTCCGCAATCGCCAAGTTGCTAAACCTGATGTTCCAGGAGGCGGTCGCTCTCAGGAGCACGGAAATGCACGTAGAACCGCTGACCGACCGGGTCCAGGTTCGCTATCGGGTCGATGGTCAATGGAATGAACGCGATGCGCCGCCGATCCGGCTATATCCAGGCTTGCTGGCCCGCATCAAAATCATGGCAGGCATCGATATCGCCGAGAAGCAAGCGGTCCAGCATGGCACGATCAAGTTTCAGCTGGGCAACCGTCATTTCGACCTGCAAGTCAAGCTGGAACCGACCGAGCATGGCCAGACGATAGTGATCCTACTGTCGCCCGCAGAGACGCCCGAAGAAAAGCTGCGTCGCTGGGCCAAGTCCATGCTCTCCGACCTGCGCCAGAACCGCCTCGGCGACCGGCTGGCGAGCCTGCACGTCCTGGCCGAGCGCCTGGCCCTCTTCGTGCAGGATGCCCAGCACGTCCTCGTGCCCGGCGAGGAGCTGGCGAGCCTGGCGGAGTTGCTGACCGAGTTGCTCGAACAGAAGCGCCCCAAGCCCGCCGACGTGGCAGCGCTCTGGGCGAAGTCCGAGCAGTTGCTGCAAGCCTATGCCCAGGGGCCGGCCGCGCCGCTGCCGGTGGCCAAGCCGCAGCCCCGACAAAAGGAATTCTGGAAGTGACAATCAGGCAGCCGCCGTGCAGGGCGAGGCTCGCTGATTCCTGGCCCCGAAGAGGCGGCCAATCAAGAGCGACTTCGTGGTTTTTCCTGTGATTGCAGCCAGGCTGGAATGACGTGCGCAACCGCCAGCGGCTACAGGGCGGCCATCAAGACCGTGTAGCCGCGATGCTCCGCGCCTTCCACGTCGTCGAACAGTTCGACCATGATTTCCGCGAGCGCTTCGGGCTGCTTGGTGACGAGATGAAAACGGCCGTCGGGCCGGAGCAACGGCCGGGCCTGCTCGATGAACTGGCGGGCGATGGCGTTCTGCGC
>JAGVLI010000727.1 GCA_020054355.1 Planctomycetales bacterium
CCCGCCCGGCTGGACGGGGAGCGGCGGAATTACTGCGAGGAGATCAGCGCGGTCAGCGTCCGCAGCAAGTTCTGGACTTCGATCCGGTCCTGGAGTCCGTAGCGGTCGATGAGGTACATGACCGTGGAGACGTCGAGGACGCCCATGGTGTAGGGCAGCTTCCGGCCCTTCCAGGCGCGGACGCCGGCGATCCAGCCGCTGAACTTTTCGGCGCGCTGCGCCCAGGCATTGTGCTTGCCTTCCAGGGCGTCGCGCTTCTGGACGAGCTGGCCGAGCAGGAACTGCCGCTTGGCCGTTTCGCAGGTGTCCAGCTTCTGGCTGCTGTTTCCCTGCTTCTGAACGGCCTCGCCGAAGAGCAGCTTGTCCGCTTCCGCGGCGGTGCGGGCGTAGCGCTTCTCCAGCGAGGCGACCCGGCGGTTGATCGCGAACCGGACTAGGCCGAGCATGACGAGCAACGAAGTGTAGAACAGGATCATCGAGGTTCCCTTTCAGTGGTGCTGAACAAGACCCATCCAAGTCGGCCGATTGGATTGCGGGGTTGATACTGAATAGAGCCGCAGCCAGGGGAGGAGGTTCGCGGAATGTGCGGGTTCGGTGGGCTATTCAGAATGCGCCGAAACTGCTAGACTGCTCTTCATTGCAATGAGCGCGGGAGCCACGATGGCGAGCCAGCGGAAATTCCATTGCCCAGACTTTCGCCGTGCCGCGGGGCAACGGTTGACCGCCGCAGAATACTTGCTGCGGGCGGAACTATTTCTCGACGCCATGTACCTTGCGGGATATGGGGTCGAGTGCGCCCTGAAGGCATTGATTCTGGCACGCACCCCATTGAAAAAAAGGGCCGTGAAGTGCAAGGAGATCAGTACGGGCAACAAGGGGCACGACTTTGAATTCCTCAAGGCGGAACTGAAGAAAGCCCAATGTTCGCTGCCGCCCGAGATTCTCAAACTGATGGGCCGAGTCGCCGAGTGGACAACGGACTGGCGCTATAAGGTGGGCCTGGGCAAACACCAACCGGCCAAGGATTTCTTCGATGCCGCCAGCCAGATTCGCGGCTGGGTGGAAGAGAGGGTGTAATGACGCCCCGAAACAAGAAAACCACTCCTGAAACCAGGAAAATCGAAGCCCTGTTGAGGGGCACTTTCCCGAAGGCCGAAGCGTACCGCTATAACTCCGCATCCATCCGCGTGCGCATCATCGACGACCAGTTCGCGGGAAAGACCCGCTCCGAAAGGGAAGACCTGGTCTGGCCGTTGCTCGAACAATTGCCCGAGGAAACACGGGCCGACATCATGATCGTGCTGATGTTGAGTCCGGACGAAATCGATGATTCCCACATGAATCTCGAATTCGAGAAACCCAGTCCTTCGAGATTGTGAGATCGCGGCCAATCCATGACCACACCGACCAAGAACATCCGAAACTTCTCGATCATCGCCCACATCGATCACGGCAAGAGCACGCTGGCCGATCAGTTCCTGCTCAAGACCGGGGCCATCACCCAGCGCGAGTTCCGCGCTCAGGTCCTCGACGATATGGACCTGGAGCGCGAGCGCGGCATCACCATCCAGATGCATCCGGTGACGATCTACTACGAGCATGCCGGGCAGCGCTACGAATTGAACCTGATCGATACTCCCGGCCACGTCGATTTCAGCTACGAAGTCTCCCGCAGCCTCGCGGCTTGCGAAGGAGCGATCCTGCTGGTCGATGCCTTCCAGGGGGTGCAGGCCCAGACCGTGGCCAATTTCTATCTGGCGCTGGAGCACGAACTGGCGATCGTGCCCGTGCTGAACAAGATCGACATGGCCACCGCCCGCGTGGACGATGTGCTGGCCGAGATGCAGCAAGCCTTGAACATCGAGCCGACCGAGGCGCTCCGCGCCAGCGGCAAGGCCGGCATCGGCATCGACGAAGTGCTGCAAGCCATCGTCGCGCGCATCCCGCCACCGCCGGGCAAGCCCGACGATCCGCTCCGCGCCCTGGTGTTCAACAGCCATTTCGATTCGTACAAGGGGGTCGTGGTCTATGCGCGAGTCATGGACGGCACGCTGCGCAAGGGCCAGAAAATTCGGCTGATGAGCGGCGGCACCGAGCACGAAGTCATCGACATGGGCCAGTTCCGGCCGACCATGACGACCTGCACCGAGTTGTCGGCGGGGCAGGTCGGCTACTTCATGGCGCAGATCAAGAACATCGACGACGTCGGCGTCGGCGACACCGTCACCGACGCTCTTCATCCGGCTGCCATGCCGCTGCCCGGCTACAAGGAACCGCAGCCGATGGTCTACAGCGGCCTCTATCCGGTCAACAACCGCGACTTCGAGGCGCTGCGCGAAGCGCTGGCCAAGCTGCGGCTGAACGATGCCAGCTTCACTTTCATGCCGGAAAACAGCGAGGGACTCGGCTTCGGCTTCCGTTGCGGCTTCCTCGGCCTGCTGCATCGCGAGATCATTCAGCAGCGCCTGGAACGCGACAGCGAATTGGAACTGGTGCAGACCGCGCCCAATACCACCTACGAAGTCCTCACGCGCAAGGGCGAGACGATTGCCATCGACAGTCCGCAAAAGGTGCCGGAGGCCGGCCAGGTCGAGGAGTTTCGCGAGCCGTTCGTGAAGATCAGCTTCCTGTTGCCCAGCGAGAACATTGGCGACCTGATGCAGATGTGCGCTGAGCGGCGCGGCACCTTCATCCGCACGGAGTACCTCAGCCCGAAGCGGGCCATCCTGGTCTACGAGATGCCGTTGGCGGAGATCATCTTCGACCTCTACGACAAGCTGAAGTCCGTGACGCACGGCTACGGCACGATGGACTACGATATCCTGGGCTATCGGCCCGCCGACCTGGTGCGGCTCGATATTCTGGTGGCGGGCAAGCGAGTGGATGCGCTGTCGATCATCGTCCATCGCGCGGACGCCGACCGCCGGGGCCGCAAGCTCGTCAAGAAGCTGCGCGGCGAGATCGACCGTCACCTGTTCGAGATCGCCATCCAGGCAGCGATTGGCAGCCGGATCATTGCCCGCGAAACGATCGCGCCCATGAAGAAGAACGTCACCGCCAAGTGCTACGGCGGCGACATCACCCGCAAGCGCAAGCTCTGGGCCAAGCAGGCGGCCGGCAAGAAACGCATGAAGCAAGTGGGCCAGGTGGAAATCCCGCAGGAAGCCTTTCTGGCCGTGCTGGAGGCCGATGAGGGCTGAGCCGGTTCCAAAATGATTCCCCCCTCGCCCCTTGCGGGAGAGGGGCTTTTGGAACAGATTCTGAGCCGGATTGGTTGAACATCATGGCTGCCATCGGGCCTGCAACTCCTGAAAGCGCGCTCGCGGTCGAAACGCCCGGCCGGTGGTTCGGTCGTGCGGTCCTGTGGTTGCTCGGGATGGCCGGCCTGACCACCCTGTTGGCTTCGGTCCTGCGCGGCTGGCCGCCGCTCGACAACTTGTGTCCGGACATCCTCTGCTACTGGTCCGCCGGACAAGCGTTCGCCAGCGGCCAGAACCCCTACGACCCGATCGTGCAGAGCGCCTACCAGACGCCGTATCTGCGGCCAGGGGACGACGGGGAACCGCCACCCTACCTGTCGGCCTACGTGTACCCGCCCTGGCTGGGCTTCCTCTGTCTGCCGCTGGCGTTGCTGGACTTTGCCGGGGCCAAGGCGGTTTGGCTGGCGCTCAGCCTCCAACTGTTGCTGGCCACCTCCCTCTGGCTGCGGCCTCAAGCGGGGCCGCGCTGGTTGCCATTCGCGGTCGTGCCGTTTTTCCTGTTTGCCTGGGTGGCGGCGCTGATCGGCCAGATCGTCCTGGTGCTGCTGTTCGTGCTGGCAGGCGGCTGGCGGCTGCTGGCGGGGCG
>JAGVLI010000773.1 GCA_020054355.1 Planctomycetales bacterium
GGCGCTGGCCTTGGCGCTGGGGCGACCCGAGCTGATTGCCGACGAGGACCGGCCGCGCTTCGAGGCCCACCTGCGGTACACGCACGAGGTGCTGCGCAGCTACCGTCCGGAGCAGTTCGACGGCGGCTGGAATTTGTTTGCGCGCCAGAAGGACACGAAACGGCATCACACCTACATTTCAGCCCTGGCCCTGCGCGCCCTGGTGGAGACTTATCGCGCCGACTTGCCTTGGGAAGGCAGCGCGAAAATCCGCGACGAGCTGCTCAAGAACACGGCGAGCTGGCTGGTGCGGCACTACCGGGCGAAGGAGCAAACCCCCGGCTGGAATGCCGTCAATGACGCCGCCGCCGGCGTCGATCACGCGCTGACTCTCAACGTTTACGCAGCGCTGCTCCACGCCAACGTCGAGTACAGCTACGAGCTTCCGGATGAAATGCGGGACGATATCGAGGAGATGCTCGACCGCGTCATGCAGCCCCATTTGATCCCGCACGATCAGAACACCGTCGAGACCAGTTACCTGATCACCGATCAGCACGGCAAGGAACGCCTGGCGGTCGATTTGACCCGATTCTCTCAGGCCGCCTGGGCGATCGAGGCATGCGTTCACTGGTTTCAGGGCGCGGCCATTCACCGGGAAAAGCCGGACGACATCGCCAGAATGCATCGCATCCTGGGCCGCGTGCTGGTGGGCGCGGGCAACGAATTGGCTAGCAACGGCGTGGGGGACCGCAGCTTCGTGCCCGCCGAGCGGCTCTATGGCCTCGGCTGCGTGCCGGCCAAGGAGCTGACCGAGCGGCGGAAACGGTAGTTCGTCGGCGAGCGCGTGGCGCTCAGGCAGTCGCCTCGATGCGCCGGTAGTCGATGCGCCGCCGGTCGTGCTGCCCGAGGCCGATAGTCCCTGCCAGGATGATGTGTTCCGGCTGACGGCGGTCGAATGCTTCTTGCCGAGCGCCGCGGTTCGCTTGCAAGCCGGCTTCCCCCACCGGCAGCAGTCCCTGTTCGATGCGCTTGGCGTCGATGATTTCCCAGCCGATCAAATCCAGGGCCACCGGGTCCGTGGCGAAGAACAGCGAGCGTCGCGGCCAGACGCAGCCGCTGGTGCTGGATGGTCCGCCCTGCCAGACCCCAACCAATCCGTCCAGAATGTGCAGCACGCACTTTTGGCGAATGTCGGGCTGAGTCAGCACGGTCGGTATGAAGGTGTTGCACTGGTTGGGTCCGCTCGCGCCCGCTGGACGATGGGTGCGCGGCAGGTGGCTGCGCGAGACGTTATTGTGCAAGCCGTGCGACAGGTTCTTGAGGGCGAGTGTCACGCCGGCCGAGCCGTGGTCCTTCAATACGGGCAAGTTGATGACCTTGTTGGCCAGGCGTGTGACGACGACGGAAAGGTGCGAGCGCAGCCGGCGGTCGTCGCGGGGATCGTCGAACGGGTTGGCGTAGCCCATGTGGACGAAGGCGTCGCGGTCGTAGCCGACCACGTGGGCATCAAGGTCGCGCCGGCCGTCGTAACCTTCGATATCGAGCTGGCTGTCGGTGTAGCGTGCCGACGATGCACACCAGCGAACACCTTGCAGCGGCTGCTCCAGCAGCAGCTGCTCGTAGCCCGCGCCGCGGAACTGGTCGGCGTAGCGCTCGAAGAGGATGATGTCGCGCGGTTTCACCCCGGCACTCTTCAGCCCTTCGACCACGGCAACGACCAACTCGTGGCTGGAGATGGCCGACGCCTGGCCGGCGCGGTAGCGCCGGCCGACGGGATTCACCTTGATCGCCACCACGTCGTCTTTTTGAAAGAGTCGCTGCCAGGCGGGCGGTCCCTCGCCCCCAGTCAATTCCTCCATGCCCTGCTTCACCATGCCGCGCACCGCGGAGTCCGAAATCGACCAGTCGGCCGAGACCGAGCCGGCGTGATGGACTTCCACGACGCGGCCGGGGAACGGTCCCGGCATGCCATCGACTGGGGTCGGCTCAACCACGGGCATCGATGGCCATTCCGGCAAGTGACGCCAACCCAGTGCGGCCAGCGAAGCGCTTGCGGTTAGACCGGCTCCCGTGCCGAGGAAAAAACCGCGTCGCGTGATGCCGCAGATGCCAGGACCAGTGGGGCCGCTCACGGTTTCACCTCTTGCGATTCATCGGTAAGGAAGTATAGTGGGTCAGCAGTCCCATTTTACCTTCCCTCGTTCTTCAACAGGAGCGCCCAATGGCTCGAATTTGGATCGGCGGGCTGATTTTCTGCGCGGCCCTGTTTCTCGGCGCGCAGGCGGAAGGGCAAGGCAAATTCGGCGAAACCGCTCCGGACTTCCCGCCCGGCGTCTTCACCGACGGCAATCAGTACCGGCTGAGCGACTTCAAGGGCAAGGTCGTCGTCCTCTACTTCTATGAAGCGGGCTGACCCGTCTGCAAGGGGAAAGTCCCCGAATACAACGCCTTGGTCAAGGCGATGCAGGGCAAGCCGGTGAAGTTCATCGCGGTCGCCGCCGGCGACACCTCCGGCGAAGCCGCTTCCTACGCCGCGCAAACCAAGATGGCCATGCCGATCTTCGCGGACAGCCTGGGGCTGATGGAAAAGCGCTACGGCATGCAAATCTCCCTCAAGAACATCTACCAGTTCCGCGTCATCGACCCCGAAGGCAAGGTGGCGGCCTACGTGGGCGGGGCGGCGGAAATCGACAAGGTCCTGGCCAAGGCGAAGGAGCCCTGGAAATACAAGGGCGAGAAATACGATGCCAAGCTGGACCCGGTGCTCGACCTGTTCGAGTGGGGCCAGTATGCCCAGGGCATGAAGCTGTTGACTCCGCTGCGCAAGAGCACCAGCAAAGCGCTGGCGGCGGAAGCGAACAAGCTTTACGACGTCATCAAAACGGAAGGCGAGGAGTGGAAGTCCGAGGCGGACAAGGTCGCGGAAGCCGAACCGATCAAGGCTTACGACCTGTACGCCAAGGTCGCCACGGTCTTCGCAGGCGATCCGTTGGGCAAGTCCGTGGCCGAACCGCTCAAGAAGCTGACCGCGAACAAGGCGGTGAGCGCCGAACTGGCGGCACGCAAGGCATACAGCGTGATCGACGCGACGCTGAGCAAGACGCCGGCCGCGCAGAAGGCGGCGGCGGTCAAGTTTTGCCAGGACGTTGCGAAAAAGTATGCCGGCACGCCGACGGCGGAGAAGGCGGCGGCACTGGCCAAGGAGATTGGCGGCTGAAAATCGATGTAGGTCAGGCTTTCCAGCCTGACACGCTGCGAAGTGTCAGGCTGGAAAGCCTGACCTACATCAATCCACTGCTATTTCGGTAGCTTCCGGCGGCAGACCGCGTTGTCCGCGCCCGCCGACAGGGCATAGTCCCCGTCCGCCGACACGGCCAGCACCGGCGCCTTGTGATCGGTGAAGAAGTCGATGATCTGGCGAGTCTGTAAATCCCAGACGCATACCTTGTGGTCTTCCGTGCCGGACAGGAAGCGCTTGCCATCGGCGGTGAACGCCAGCGCCTGGACGGAACCCTTGAAGTCGCCCGCGAAACGTTGCGTGCCTTGGGTTGGCCAGTCGGTGCGGTGCCATTGGTTGATCTGGCCATACTGGTCGCCCGTCAGCACTTGCTGGGCGTTGGCGGCCGAAACACTCAGGGCCGTGACGAAACCATTTTCGTGCGCGGTGCAGCGTTTCTGTTCCTTGCCGGTCTTCACTTCCCAGACGCAGAGAAAAGGATCGCGGCCGCCGCTGACGGCCATGACGCCGTCGGGCGCGAAGGCCAGCACGCGCACCGCGCCCTTGTGCCC
>JAGVLI010000398.1 GCA_020054355.1 Planctomycetales bacterium
AGCCCTGCATCCGCAGCCAGCGGATGGCCGCCCAGCTGCAGCGCCGCGAAACCAGGATGCCGGTGGCCGTCAGCCCGGCGAACAGCAGCATGGTGGCGCGCGATTCGTAGGGATCGTGGGTGAAGAAGGTGGTGGCCATCACCAGGAGCGACAGCAAGGCGGTGCCCTTGCAGACGGCGACGACTTCCTCGCGGAAACGGCGCAGGCGGTGGATGGCGTATTGCCCGGTGATCTCGAAGGCGACCGCGCTGAGCAGCATGACCAAGGGCAGATAGCGCCAGCAGAAGTATGGCTCCGGCGGCGTCTTGGTGATCGGCAGCCAGTCCAGCTCGAAGCGGACGTAGTAGGCCAGGAGCCAGCAGCAACTGGTCAGGACCAGGTCCGAGACCAGGAACCAGGCACACAGACCCTGACTGCGGCGTTTGAACATGACGGACCCCATCCTTGGGGTGGAGAGGCGGTGGTTTTGAAGGTTTCTATCACGGGCGGCCGTTGGCTGTCAAGGCAGGGAGAGTGGGCAGCTGCGCGCTGCTTCGCGGTTGGTCCGCCGATTCCTCTTTTCAACCGCCGGCACGTCGGGTACAAGCCCGCGACCTCCGAGCCGAGCGCGCTAGCGTCGCGTCCGCCGCCCAACGGCGAGGCAGGATGTGCCGAGGAGCCAGGAACAGTCATGGACGCGTTCTTTCGCCGGTTCTTTCCCAGCGACGGTTGCAGCATGCGCGGCTACCACCAGGAGCTGCGGGACAGCCTGCCGAAGCAGGGCAGCATCCTCGACCTGGGCTGCGGCGACCATCGGCAGCTGGCGCGCTACCGCACGCCGGAATGCCAGGTCTGGGGCACGGACTTCGAGGCGCATCCGCGCTTGCAGCATGCCGACTGGTTCCGCCCGCTCGAGGCCGACGGCGGCATTCCCTTTCCGCCGGATTCCTTCGACCTGATCGCTTCGACCTGGGTGCTGGAACACGTCGAGTCGCCGGCGAGCTTCTTGCGGGAAACCTACCGCGTATTGAAGCCCGGCGGCCGGCTGGTGGCGCTCACGGCCAACGGACTACACTATGTCACGGCCGTGACCCGGCTGTTTCGCCTGCTGCCCCACGAACTGACCCAGTACATCGTCCAGCGGCTTTACGGCCGGCCTCCGCATGATACCCATCCCACGCATTTTCGCCTGAATACCGGAGCGCAAATTCGGCGGGCGGCCTGGACTTCGGGCATGCAGCTGGCGAACCTGCGGTACTACGCGAACCCGGACTATTTTTCCTTCAATCGGCCGCTGCGGCGCGCGGCCATCGTCGCCGACTGGCTGCTGTCGCGCGTGCGCGCGGACTTCGGCCGGCTCTACCTGGTGGCGACCTTGGAGAAGCCGAGGATTCATACTCCCAGTTCGATCCGGCGCAAGGCAGCCTGAGGAGAATTGCAAATTGCAAATTGCAAAACAACCAGGGCCGGGCAAGCGATGAATGCTTGCCCGGCCCATTTTCTTGCTTCAAATTTGCAATTTGCAATTTGCAATCTGCAATTCTGCTGCAATTCCCGTCAGACCGGCGTGGCTGCGGGCGGGACGACTTCCTTCTTCCGCAGCCGCTGCGCCACTTTCCAGAGGCACCAGGCCAGCAGCGCCCAGGGACCGATGACCACCAGGCCGGTGGCCACGAACGAGGCGCTCCAGAGCAGGGCCTTCAGACTCATCGACAGGGCATTGCGGAAGGAATCGGCGACGCCCCCGTCCTTGGCGACGATGGGCGGCTGGTTCGTCAGGGCCACGTCCAGGCGAGCCACGGCCAGGCTGCCGTCCGGGGCTTGCAAGTTGGGCAGCGCTTCCAGGGAACGGATGGTGCCCACGCCCTTGACCTTGTCGAGGATGGCCGCCGCCGAGGCCAGCGGTACGTCCAGAATCTGCTTGGAGACCACCCGGCCGCTTTTCTCCTGACTGATCTGATTGGTGTGCAAGCGCCCCTTGCTCTCGTTGGTCAGGGCGGTCAACAGGGCCGCCGTCTTTTCCACGTCCTGCACTTCGATAATCAGGTTGTGGGTGATGCGCGGCGCCAGGTTGGCGACGTGGATGACCCGCACTTCCAGGGCCACCTTGCTCTCGATGGTGTTTTCCTTGTCGTTGGAGCGGGCCGCGGTCCGGGAGAAGACCTCGCCGCAGTCCTTGAAGGCGGCGTCGATCGAGCTTTCCTTCACGCGCCGCACGTCGAAGTTGAGCTGCGCCCAGATATTCCGCTTGTCCGCTTCGTTCAGTTCGGCGTTCAGCACCCGGCCTTCCGACTTGGCGATCGCTTCCTGCAGCTTGCGGTAGGCGGCCGGCACGTCGGCGGCGACCAGGTTGATGCGGACGGTTTCCCGAGGCTGGACGGTGCCCAGCGCCCAGAGCTGGACGTGGAAGCCGCGCTTCGAGTTGGTGACGTTGTTCGTATCCGGGTTTTCGTTGACGTTCAGGCGCATCACTTCGCCGTAGCCCTTGAGGTCGCTCAGGATGGCGTCGGCTTCCAGGGTCTTGACCTCGAAAACGATCTGGCCGGTGGTCTGTTCGTTGCGCTGCCGGTCGAGCCGGTGGGTCACGACCCGGCCGTTGGCCTTGCCGACGCGGTGCAGGATGTTCTTGTAGATCGATTCGGCATCGACGCAGGCCAGGTGCAGCTGGGTGGTCTCGCGGGGGGCGATGTTGACCACGTTGAACAGCGAGACGTTGAACTGCACGTCGTTGCGGGTGACTTTCACGTCCAGCGGCCGCCCGGCGGGGCCTTCCGACTGCTGGGTGCGGCCGGCTTCGAGCCGGACGACCACGCC
>JAGVLI010000375.1 GCA_020054355.1 Planctomycetales bacterium
CCCGTGGTCACCGCCAGGAACACTCTGTTTTGCCATGTGCGGACCCTGATGCAAACGCATCGCCCCGGTATGGCACGACTCGGTGAAAAAACTGCGTGAACCCTGATGGTTGTCCGGATGGCGCGGCCGAAGCGGAGTGCGGAGGAGGTTTGAAGCGGCCGGCTGCTCTTGCGAATGGACTGATCGGCCGGGTATGCTGCTGAGCAGAGTGTTCCTGGCGGGCCACTGACGGTGCCCTTGAGGACAATCGGGAGAGGGCCGGCATCGTGCCGGTTGGGGTCCAATCCCGTGACCCATCGGTCCATGGCCTATCGCCCACACCCGTGGTCTCCGCCAGGAACACTCTTTTCCTGCCATGTGGACGGGAACCGTCAAGCAACACGCCCCATCATTTCACAACTACTCCCATCAGCTGGATAAGCCTTGCCGATGAAGCCGAGGACGAGGGCCTCCGGCCGCGCTCGGCATCCGCGAGGACCGGAGCACCTCCATGAATCTCGACGAAGCGATGCAAGCGCTCGAACAGGCCGGCACCGCGCAGAACCGGAAGATCTTTGCCCGACACGGCGTCGGCGGACGGATGTTCGGCGTCAGTTGTACCTTTCTCAAAGCGCTGGCCAAGAAGCTCAAGACCGATCACGCGCTGGCCGAGCAACTCTGGGCGACTGGCAACCACGACGCCCGCATTCTGGCAACGATGATCGCCGATCCGCAACGGACCTCGGCAGCGCAGTTCGACCAGTGGGCCACGGACCTCGACAGCTATGTGATCGTGGATGCGCTTGCCAGTTTTGCCGCCAAGACGAAGCACGCGGTCAGCAAGGCGAAAAGCTGGCATCGCAAGAAAAGCGAATGGCTGGCGGCGGCCGGCTGGACCTTGACCGCCCGCCTGGCGCTGGACAACCAGGAACTGGACGACGACTTCTTCCTCGACTGCCTGGTAGTGATCGAGGACGACATCCACCAGGCGAAGAACCGCGTCCGGCACTCCATGAACGGCGCGGTAATCGCCATCGGCCTGCGCAATGAAAAGCTGACGAAAAGCGCCTTGGCGGCGGCCCAGCGCATCGGCAAGGTGGAAGTAGATCACGGCGAGACCAGCTGCCAGACGCCGGACGCCATCGAGTACATTCGTCGCGGCCTGGCGCGGCGGCAGCAGTAACCGCTGGTTCCGGGAGGACAACGGGAAACCGCCCGCGATGCCGCCACACCCTGTTGCATGCCCGCCACTTCTGGTATAACGTCCGCCATGTCGAACCAACCAACCCACGCCGCTTCGGAATCGGGCGCCTCGCTGCCGCTCCAGGCGCTCCAGTGGCTCAAGGACAATCCGCTGCAATGGATGCTGCTGGCGGTGCCGCTGGCCGTCGTCCTGGAAGTGACCCATGCGCCGGCCGTCTGGATCTTCGCCGTGTCCTGCGCAGCCGTGATTCCGCTGGCCGGGCTGATGGGCCGGGCCACGGAAAACCTGGCCGAAACGCTCGGCGCGGGCATCGGCGGCTTGCTGAACGCCACCTTCGGCAACGCCGCCGAACTCATCATTGCCTTGATCGCCCTGCACAAAGGCCCGCAATTCCACTCGCTGGTGAAAGCCTCCATTACCGGCTCGATCGTCGGCAACGTCTTGCTGGTGCTGGGGTTGGCCATGCTGTGCGGCGGGCTGCGCTTCGAGCGACAGGTCTTCAACAAGACGGCGGCCAGCGTGGGGGCGACCTTGTTGACGCTGGCATGCATCGGCCTGGTGATGCCGACGCTGTTTTTCGAGGTCATGGCTCACGGCAACCCGCAGCCCGCCGGCATCAGGACGGTCGAAACGCTCAGTGAGGAGATCGCCATCGTGCTGATGGGCGTTTACCTGCTCAGCCTGGTGTTCTCACTCAGGACGCACCGGCACCTGTTCGCCGGGCCGGAAGACCAGCTGCCGACCACCGGCGAACATCATCAACCGGAATGGAGCCGGAAGACCTCGCTGATCGTGCTGCTGAGCAGCACGGCGGGTGTGGCGGTGATGAGCGAATTCCTGGTCGGCTCCGTGGAAGCAGCCGGCTCGGTGCTGGGCAATCAGGTGTTCGTCGGCGTCATCGTGGTGGCGATCATCGGCAACGCCGCGGAGCATTCGACGGCCGTGCTGGTGGCCATGAAGGACAAGATGGACCTGGCGGTGAACATCGCCGTCGGCAGCAGCCTGCAAATCGCGCTCTTCGTCGCCCCGGTGCTGGTGTTCGCCAGCATGGCGATGGGCCACAGCCCGGTGCTGGACCTGCACTTCACCCTGCTGGAACTGATCACCATGCTGGCGGCCATCCTGGTGCTGGGCCAAATCTGCCAGGATGGCGAATCGCACTGGCTGGAAGGCGTGATGCTGCTCGCCGTCTACGGCATCATTGCCCTGGCGTTCTACAACCTGCCGGCGGAAGCGGCGGCCGGCGGCCATTGATCGTCGCCGCCGGGCAAAGGGATTGGCAGGTTGGCCAAGTTCGTGCTGGCTGCAAGGTCGAAATTCTATCTCGAAAGGCGCGAACCGCCGCGAACCACCAGTCAGTTTCGATTGCCGTCCGTCAACTGACGAAGCGGTCTTAACAGCGGCTCGCCTCATTGGCCTGCAAATTGTTGAGGCAATCATCCATCGTGCCCGTGAATGCTTCGCAGCCAGGCAAGGGGCGACTGGCCAGGGCCTCTTTCTTGACAAACTTCCACAGTCGCTCGATCGGGTTCAGGTTGGGAGAGTAACCGGGCAAGAACAACAACTTCGGTTCGTCGGAACGGTCGGCCATCATCACCACGATCACGTCGCCCTGGCTCGCCTGGAAGCCCGCTTTCAAGGCGTTCAGCGCCCTTGCCGAGCGTAGTGTGGACCAGGCGCACGGTCGGGCACGGCGGCTGGAGCGCGGCGACGGCCGGCAGCGTGCTGTCCCTCCGGGAAGTCGTAGACGATCAGGGTTTCGTGCGGTTCGGTCAGCGTCGCTTCCAGCTCGCGCAGGAACGGCTGGATGTTGTCCGCTTCGTTGTAGACGGGTACGACGATGGAGATCAAGGGCACACCTAAAGATCGATTGCCGCGATTTGGGTACAGTGTACAAGAATGGGGACGAAAACAGCAGGCGGTGATTCAGCACGTCACTGGAAATTGCCAAGACGGCAACTCACTGTTTGCCGAGCAACAAATCCACTGCCCAGCAGCCGCGTGTGTGTTCCCCCGACTCTCGGCAGTGGTTCAGCAGGTCGGCGCTGGTGCAGCCGGCGTCTTCCAGGGCATCGCCCAGGATGGGCATGCGGTCGAAGGCGCGTTCGTCATAAATGGCCTGCGCGATCAAAATGACGGTAGGAGCGCGCCAGACGCGATCAACGGTCACGGGACGGAAGGGGTTGCCGAAGATGTCGCGGAGCAAGGATACTTGCTTGGCCGTCTCGACAGCCGCCGATATTAAGATGTCATTGGGTCGAAAGAGGTTGTGCCAGTCTGGGGCACTGTAACCTTGGTAGTCGCCCCGTTGATGGGGATACTCCAGTTCCTCGACATACCGCCGCGCTTCGGCGTATGCTGGTAATGCGGCGGCCAGGCTTTCCGCGCTGGACCGCAGCGATTGCGCGTCGATTTCCCCGTCCGCGAAGCGTTCCTGCGCAATGAGGTATTCGCGGGCGCCTTGCCTCATCTTGTCCCACCACCGGCGGCCGCAGGCGCTATTGAAGAGGACCACCTTGCGGAGACTGGCCGGTTGCAGGACTGGATCCCCACGCCAGCGACGGAGCCGTGTCACTGCGTCCTCGCCTTGGAGGAACTGCAGCATCGAGTACGGATTGGCGCATCTCTTCCACTCTTCTTCCGTCATGGGCGTTTCCCCTGACTCTGCACAACGAAAACGGGAGCGGACCTCCGTCCACTCCCATTGTACCTTCGCGGGCGATCTCGTGCTGACGGTGTGGTTAGGTGTTTCGCAATCGGCGGCAAGAGCGCGCTCGCGGTTGGCGGCAAATCGTGCGGACGGTCACGGCTTCTTCGCGACGCGGCACGCCGCGCGGAAACCGATGTGGTCGGCGC
>JAGVLI010000345.1 GCA_020054355.1 Planctomycetales bacterium
CCGACGCTCGCCAGGAAATCGCGACGGCGCGCGGTCGCTTCGCAAAGTCGAACTTCGCAGGTCACAGACAGCATCCCCTTGTGCGGCATCGAGTTTGCAACCTCTGTAGATATTTGCACGCTTTCGAGGAGCAACTCATGAACCAGGGATCCGAACATACGACTTCCTGCTGGATGGACCTGCCGTTGCCGTGGCATGGGGAACCGTTGCAAGAGGATACGCGCGCCGAGGTGTGCATCGTCGGCGCGGGCATCGCCGGGCTGACGACCGCGTACCTGCTGACCGAGGCGGGTAAGTCGGTGGTCGTCCTGGATGCCGGCTCGATCGGCGGCGGCCAGACCCAGCGGACGACGGCGCACCTGAGCAATGCCATCGACGACCGCTTTCAGGAAATCGAGCGCATCCACGGCGTCGAGGGCGCGGCCCTGGCGGCCCAGAGCCACCTGGCCGCCATCGATCTGATCGAGACCATCGTGCGGCAGGAGCCGATCGACTGCGACTTCGAGCGGCTGGATGGCTTTCTGTTCCTCGGCCCGGGCCAGTCCCAGGACCTCTTGCAGCGCGAACTCGATGCCTGCCGGCGCGCGGGCTTGACCGAGGTGGAATTGCACACGGACCGACAACTAGGCGCTTTGAGCCAACTGCCCTGTCTCCGCTTTCCGCGCCAGGGCCAATTCCATCCCTTGAGGTATCTGGTGGGCTTGTGCCAGTCGATCCGACGCCGGGGCGGCCGCATTTTCACTGACAGCCCAGTGGAGCAAGTGACGGGCGGCGACCACGCCAGCGTGCAGACCCGCGCGGGCAAGCAAGTGCATTGCTCCGCCATCGTCGTGGCCACCAACTCGCCGATCAACGACCTGGTCGCGATCCATACCAAGCAGGCCGCCTATCGGACCTATGTGATCGCGGCCCAGGTGCCGCGCGGCTCGCTCGCGCACGGCCTCTGGTGGGACACGGAGGACCCGTATCACTACGTCCGGGTGCAGCGGTTCGCCTCGCCGCTGAACGGCAACGGGGCCTCCGGCGCCTACGAGTTGCTGATTATCGGCGGCGAGGACCACAAGACCGGCCAGGACAGCAAGGTCGCGGACCACTTCGCCGCCCTGGAAGGCTGGGGCCGCGAGCGCTTCCCCCAGATGGGGCAAATCGCTTATTCCTGGTCGGGCCAGGTGATGGAAACCATTGACGGCCTGGCCTTCATCGGCCGCAACCCGCTCGATAAAGACAACGTCTACGTGGCCACCGGCGACTCGGGCATGGGCATGACGCACGGCACCATTGCCGGCTTCCTGCTTACCGAGTTGATCCAGGGGCGCGACCATCCCTGGGCGAAGCTCTACGACCCGGCCCGCAAGCCGCTGCATGCCCTGCGCGATTTCGCGCGGGAGAATGCCAACGTCGCCTGGCAGTACACCGATTGGCTCAGTGGCGGCGACGTGAAATCACCCGAAGCGATTCCACCCGGCTCGGGTGCTGTCGTGCGCCGCGGGCTGCGGAAGCTCGCGGTCAGCCGGGACGAAGCCGGCCAGGTCCACGAATGCTCGGCGGTCTGCCCGCACCTGGGCTGCATCGTCCACTGGAACGACGTGGAAAAGACTTTCGATTGTCCCTGCCACGGCTCGCGCTTCGCGGCCGACGGCAAGGTGATCGAAGGCCCGGCGATTTCCGACCTGGCGCCGGTCGAGACGCGGGAACCTGCCGAGACTTCCTGGGTCGAATAGCGCTGCAGGGCGAACTGGCGCCGATGCCGGAGACCTCTTGCTCAAGCAGAAGCTGTCACGGAGCAACAGGTTCCTCGACCGTGCATTAGCGGGCTGGCACGCCGGTTGCATCGATACATGCTTATAGGTGCCACACGAATCGCGGAACTTCATTCGGAGAGGAGATCACGATGAACCGGAAACTCTTGCTCGGCCTGGCGCCGCTGCTGGCCGCGACCGCCCTGCTGGCGGTGCCTCCGACCAGCCAGGCGCAATGGTTCAGCGTCGGCGGCCGGAACTTCAGCGTCGGCATCGGCCGGCAGTACTACGGCGGCTATGGGTACGGTTACTACCCCGGCGGGTACGGCTACAACACCGGCGGGTACGGCGCTTACCCCTACGCCTCCCGGTACTACTGGGGCGGCGGGTATTACCCCTATCGGAGCTACTACGGCTCGCCGTACTATGCCAGCCAGTACTACTATCCCTCGTACAGTTACCCGTCGGTAGCGTACTCCTACCCGGCCGTCACCAGCTATCAGTCGTTCTATCCGCAGGCCAACGCCGAAACGGACCAAAACGCGGCCCGGCTGCGCTTGCGGGTGCCCGAGAATGCGCGGGTCTGGTTCGACGACACGGAAACACAACAACGCGGCATGGACCGCGACTTCCTGTCGCCCCCGCTGACGCCCGGCAAGCAATACGTCTATCAGATCAAGGCGCAGTGGCAGGAAAACGGCCAGGACGTGACCCGCCAGAAGCAAGTGACCGTCCGTGCCGGCGAGACGCTCAACCTCGACCTGATGGCCGAGGCCGCGCACCAGCGCGACGCGGCCGCCGCGC
>JAGVLI010000631.1 GCA_020054355.1 Planctomycetales bacterium
CCGAGAAGGCGACCGGCCGATCCTGCCAGGTCGCCACGAAGCAAACGGCGGCGGGCGACAGGCTGCCGTTCAGATAGTGATGCGCGTGGAACAACTTCCACGCCGCAGGCCGGCAGCGAAACACTTCCAGCGGGATGCTCGGCCTTCGTCGAAGACACCTCCATTGAAAGAGGTCTTCGGCCGGGCGATAGACCCAGTCGGGTTGCAGCCAGTCGGCCACGTCTTCATGACAGGTGACGGCCACGAAGCGCTGGCCGCGCTGCCGGACGGTGCGTGCCAGGGCGGCGCTGCCCACCTGCGCCACCGTGCGATCGACGACGCTGCTGTACTCGTCCATGACCGCCAGCTCCGGGCAATGAGCCAGCAGCCGGGCCAGGCTGACGCGAAACCGCTGGCCGATGGAAAGCACCTGAAACGGCCGCAGCCAGGCCGGCGGGCTGGAGAAGCCGACCGAGGACAGCAGGGCCACGATGTCCTTGATTGGCAGCGACTCCGGAAACGCATCGAGGATCGCACGGTCGGCGGGCCAGGAATCGAGCGGCTCTTGCTCGGCCAGCGCTTCGGCGAATAGCCGGCGGGCAATGGTGCTCTTGCCGCAACCGGACGGCCCGACGATCAGACCGATGTTCCAGGAGCGGTCTTCCAACGGCAGCGTCACGTTCCACTCGACGCGCGAAACCGACGACGGCGCGAGGTCGAACAGTCCGCACACTTGCCGGACGCGCGGCGACGGCACGATCGGGCTTTCGACAACGATATGAGCGGTAGGCATAAATTCTCCATGCGGTTCGCGACGCTTCGTAGAAGCGTTGAATCGCTCGAAAGCTTCTGCGAAACATCGCGAAACAGAATGTCAGCTAATCAGCGGCTTGCAGCGAATGCCTTCCGCCTCGAACCGTTCGAGCAGCTCCACTTGGTGCTCTTCATCCCGGCATTCCACCAGGATCAGGAACTGCTCCGGCAACGCCGGCTCCTCGGCGGCGGCCGGCGGCGGCGTGGCCGGCTGCTGGGCTTGCAGCGATTGCCAGAAGTCATTGAGGACCTGGGAATCCGCCCTGGTGATCTCGGCCAGCTGGGCCAGCGTTTGCGCATCGGTCTCGGCCAGCTGCGCCAGCGGGTCGATGGTCAGCAGCAGCTTGCGCGCTTCCTCTTCGGTCACATCGAGGACTTCCACGGTGACGAGCATCTCCGGATCGAGGTCGCGGCGGAGATGGCCGTCGATCAGCTGAATCTGGCCGTCGGCCCGGCGATAGCCGAGCAGGCTGCGGGCGAAGCCGACTTCCTCGTAGGAAGCGATCAGGGCGTTGCGCTGGCCGACGGGGTGCCGGCGAAAGTTGAGCGGGTTCGGCTGCAAGTCGCCGGCGCGGACCCGGACGTGTTCGACGATGCGGTTGCGTATGGGTTTCATGGAGTCCTCGTTCGTTTAGCCGCGAACCAAAGGCGAGCGCTCGCCAACGGCCGCTTCAAACAGGTAAGCATCGCGGTCGCCGCCGTCGAAGCGGCCCCGGAAGATGCGCACGGCCAGAAAGCCGTTGGCGCGCAGGAAGCATTGCAACGGCAGACAGCTCTCGTGGACGACGGCGCACATCTGGATGTCGGGCACGGGCCGCAGCCATTGCCGGACGTGCTGCACCAGCCGGCTGCCGATGGTCCGCCGCCGCCAGCTCTCCACGACCTGGATGCGCCCCAGGTAGAGCCGGCGGTGTTCCCGATCCGCCTGGTACAGCAGATAGCCGAGCGGTTGGTCGTACCACTCCGCCAGATAGCCGCCGTGCCCCAGGCAGCCAAAGAACGCCTCGAAGGAATCCAGCGACCAGCCGCCCGGCGGCGACACGGCTTGCCGTTCGACGGCCTCGCAGCGGCGCAGGTCGCCAGTGGTCAGCGGGCGAATCTGAATCGAAGGTTTCATGGCGGATTTCCTGGGCGAGCGTCGCGGCGTCAGAGCCAGTCTTGTAGGGTGGGTCAAGCGTACTCGCGCTGACCCACCGAACGAGGTTGAGGTTTGCGGCGCGACGGTGGGTCAGCGCGAGTACGCTTGACCCACCCTACGAATTCGCCGACCAGACTGCCGGCACGTCGAACAATCCCAGCCTTCCCAGGTATGGCAACGGCTTGCTGAAGAAGACCGGACGGGCCAGCTGCCAGGCCCAGCGGCCGGCGCGAAAATCACCGAAAGCAAGCTCCAATGCGTCGCTGGGCAGCTGTGCGAGGACTTCGCGAACTGGCTGACAGTCCGTCAGTTCGACCGTGCCCAGGATGACGCCGCCGCGCAGGTCGGCCGATTGCTTGAAGCCACCGTCGCGCAGCACCGAGCGAAACGGCTCCTGCAAGCAGAGACTGCGAGCGATTTCGGGAAACTTCCGGCTGGCGTGTATGGCCAGCGGACCGCGATAGGGGGTCTGCCAATCGCGAGTTTCGTAGCGCTTCGCTCCCAGCAGCACCAGCGCCGCCCAGGGGTGCATCAGGCTCAGGCATTTCATGAAAGTGGTCACTGGTCACTTGCCACTGGTCACTGGTCGAAACGACGAGGTCAGAGGCACGAATCGTTGCATGGCTGCCGGTGCAGGCTTCACCTCACCCGGCGGAATCTCCTGGCGTGGCACCGGCCCCAATGGCAGGTCTTGCCGAGGCAGCGGTCCCAACGGCACGTCCTGCCGAGGCAGCGGGCCGAGTGGAATATCCTGGCGCGGCGCGCCGCCGAGTGGAATTTCCTGACGTGGGGCCGCGCCGAGGGGAATCTCCTGACGGGGCGCGCCGCCGAGCGGAATCGTCTGCGGCGGCAGCGCGATGAGCGGCTGCGGCGTTGGCTGCCGTTGCTGTTGCAGCAGGCTGATGATCGTTTGCTGGTTCTGGGCCAGTTGCTGCAAGAGCGCCAGCAGCTGCGGGTCCGAGCGCTGCTGACGCTGGAAGAAGCAAGTAGGAGTGGTGCCCGCTGGCCGCGCGGGCGGTGCTGCCTGCGCGGGAGCCGCCAGGAACAGCAGGCCGAGCAGCACCAACGGCAACACCGGGGGACCGTGCTCCCGCTGGTTTTCCATTACCTGGCTCTTCAACTCGCTGCGGCTGCGGATGTAGCGCGTCACCATCACGGCACTGGTGATGAGGGTGAAGACCGCCGTCACCGCGCTGGCCAGCGCCGTCTCCAGCCGGTCCTTGTCGCCCACGGGAATCGCGCCGGCCAGCGCCAGCAACGCCAGCAGCTGACCGATCAGGGCAATCCAGAACTCGCTCGTTTGCCAACCGGGTTTCATGGCCATCTCCTGCGAATCGTCCGCGCCTCACGGGCGCGGCGGGGTGGTCGGTCAGGTTGGACACAGGTTCAAGCGCGGAAGCACCTCGCGGCCCGGCGGGGCGCGCTGGCCTTGCAGAAAGCGCAGGATGGCCGCATGCGAAACGTACATGCCGCGGCGCGGGCCGGTGGTTTCGTAGCCCTGCACCACGCCGATCAGCCAGCCCCGGTCGGCG
>JAGVLI010000585.1 GCA_020054355.1 Planctomycetales bacterium
AGCCGCCGCTCGCCCCCAGCCTGAGCCGCTGCCGGGGGCACGTCGCCGCCTGCCTGGAGCATCTCCGCCGCAGCCACGAGCTGGTGCTGTTTCAGGAACCTCCGGAGTTGCTGGCCCTGGAAGTGCGCGGCGCGCTGGACCAGCTGGGAGAGATGGTCGGAGCGGTCTACACGGATGATTTGCTCGACCGCATTTTTAGCCGGTTTTGTATTGGGAAGTGAAGGATCGACTTCCCACTTCACAAGAAGTTTTGCCGCGCCAGAAAAAGCTGATAGCTGTCAGCTATTAGCTGACAGCTATCAGTTCATCCTTGCGGAACACGGTGGCGCAGACGCTGGCGAATTGCATCCCATTCCGCGCGGGTCATTTCCCTGACGGGTGATTTCAAACCTTCGAGCAACAGCAGGTCCACTTTTTCCCGCGCCTTCTCCTTTTGCAGCTGTTCGAGCAATTGACGAATGAACTCATCGGGAGAAGCAAATTTGCCTTCAACCACTTGGGCGTCAATAAACTCTCTGAGCGTATCGGAAACGGAGACGTTGATTGTCGTCATGGCTCAGTTCCTCCACTCGCAATCCTAACCGACTCCGGTAGCGCGGTCAATTCGCCCGTGTTTCTTCGCCTCATTGAAAAAGCACCGCTCTCGCGAAACTCTCGGTTGCAAAATCGCCCCATCGGGTAATGAGGGAGGTCCGGGGCAGCTTTCTCTGGTCCACGACGGTCCACTTCCCCTCTCGGCGGGCCGTCGTCCCGTGACCTTTCCATTCCGGCAGCAGTTCTATGCTGTGGGAGGAGTTCTCCATGTGCATGCGTCGTTGGCTCGGCCTGACTCTGGTGCTGGGTGTTTGGCTGGTGCTGATCGCCGCGCCGCGGCCGGCGTCGGCCTACATCGGCGGCCCGCCCGCCAGTCTCGGCATGATGTGCCACTGGTCTACCCACGTCATCACCGTCAAGGTCGAGAAGGTCGATAAGGAAAAGGGCGTCATCGTCTGGCGAAAGCTCAACGAGTACAAGGGCAAATGGCCTGCCGAGGTGATCCGGCAAGTGGTGCCGGCGGGGCTGGCCGAACGCCAGCACATCTTCGGCTGGGCCGAGGTCGGCCGCACCACGGTCATGTTCGCCCTGGAAAGCTACCGCTGGGGCCACACCTATATCGACGGCCTCTGGTACGCGAGCAACACGGCCGACTGGCAGTGGTGGAATGTCAGCCACGGCGAGCCGATCGTGCTGCGCACCTTCAGCGGCAAGCCCGACCGGCTGATCGGCGCGTGCAGCGCCATTCTCGCGGGCAAGGAAGTGGTAGTGCCCTGCCTGATGGACGCGCCGCCCGAGGAACTCCGGCTGCGCAAGGCCAAGGTGCAGCGCCTCAAGGCGAGCTTGAAGCTGCTCGACTACAACCCGAAGCGCGATTTCGCCGCGCTCGGCGGCGACGATTTCAGCCGGATCGGCGGTATGCCCGGTTTCACCCATAGTTCGCCCATCGGCCGGGTCGATGCCGAGGCCCAGGCCATCTCGGCCGTCGATTTCGACGGCGACGGCAAGTTCGATCTCTGCTTGGCGGGAGCGGGCCGTATTTCGCTGCTGCAAAACGGCGGCGATTTCTGGAGCGAACTGCCATTGGCGACCGCAGCCGCCACGACACCGCCAGCTCCACAGCAGCCCGAACGTTCAGCTCAACTCGGCGGCCGGGCAGCGGTCTGGGCCGACTACAACGGCGACGGGCGGCCGGACCTGCTCCTCGCCACGCCGTCCGGCCCCAAGCTGTTCACCAACCTCGGCAGCGGCGCTTTTCGCGACGACAGCGAGTGCTTGCCGAAGGAACCGTCGTACAACCTGACTGCCGCGTGCTGGATCGATTACGACAGCGACGGCCGGCCCGACCTGCTGCTGGCCAATGGCTTTCACGGCCTGCGACTTTATCGCAACCAAGTGAAGCCCAATCCCTACTTCGCGCTGGTGAACCCGAACCAGGCCCCGCCGCCGCCCACGGCACCCGCTTTCGAGGACGTTTCGGACAAGATCGGCCTGGGCGAAGACGGCACCGGCGGCAGCGCCAAGGGCGATACGCTCACCGTCTGCGACGTCAACGGCGACGGCCGCCCCGACGTGCTCTATGGCGCTGGCACCGGCTTGCTGCTGCTCAACACGAAAGCAGGCTTCGTGGAAGCGAAGGGCTGCGGCATTTCCTACAAGACCGGCAAGGTGGGCCCGGTATTCGGCGACTTCAACCACGACGGGTTTCCCGATTTATTTTGTCCTCAGCTGGACGGCGCTTGCCGGCTGTTCCAGAACGACGGCAAAGGCCGGTTCACCGACATCACCGGCCGCGCCGGCGACCTGGCGAAACCGGTGGGAATGGCTGCCTGTGCCGCCTGGGGCGACGTCGATAACGACGGCCAGCTGGACTTGGTGATCGGCTGCCTGAAGGGGCCGAACCGCTACTTCCGCAATCTCGGCGACGGCAAGTTCGCGGACGCCACCGAAGCGATCGGCCTGGAACACCGCATCTACAACACCCAGGCGATTGCCCTGGTCGATCTCAACAACGACGGCCAGCTCGATCTGGTCTGCAACAACGAAGGTCAGGAATCGCTGGTGCTGCTGGGCGATCCGGCCTTCGGCGCTAAACGGACGCCAGTGACCCTCGCGGTTACTGGGCCGCTCGGCGTGGTCGGCAGCAGCGTGCGCGTGCTGGACCGCGCCGGCAA
>JAGVLI010000505.1 GCA_020054355.1 Planctomycetales bacterium
CAGGCGTTCACCGTCGAACGTGCCACGCTGCGCGGCCACGCGCGCGAAGTCGGCAGCGTGGCGTTCTCACCGGACGGCACGCGGCTGGCCACCGGCAGCTACGACGGCAACGCCAAAATCTGGAACCTGACGACTGGCCAGGAAGAAATGCACCTGCCGGGCACGGGCGGGTCCGTGCATCAGGTGACTTTTTCGCGAGACGGCCAAACCTTGGCAGTGGCCGCCAACACCCAATCCGCCCGCTTGTGGGACTTGACCACGGGCAGGGAACGCACGGGCTTTCAGCCTCCCGCCGTCGGCAAGGGGTCGTTCGTGACCTTTTCCCACGACGGTAAGCTGCTCGCATCGGGGCTGAACAACGATGTGAAAGTCTGGGACCTGGTTGCCGGCAAGGAATGGGCCACGCTGCGCGGCCATACGGACCAGGTCAACCCCGGCTCGTCCTTCGCGCCGAAAAGCACTCTGCTGGCCACCGGCAGCTACGATTGCACCGTCCGCCTCTGGGACGTGGACAGCCGGCAGGAACGCTTCGTGCTGCGAGGCCACACGAACTGCGTGCCGTGCCTGTCCTTTTCGCCCGATGGCAAGACGCTGGCCTCGGCCTCCTGGGACCGCACCGCGAAACTCTGGGACGTGGCCACGGGCCAGGAACGACGCACGTTTTCGGGCCACTCTGCCGAGGTCGCCTCCGTGTCGTTCTCGCCGGACGGCAAGCTGCTCGCCACCGGCAGCTTCGACCGCACCGTCAAGCTCTGGGACCCCGCCACCGGCCAGGAATTGGCCACGCTCACCGGCCACACCGACCGCGTCTGGCGCGTCGCCTTTTCGCCCGACGGCAAGACCCTCGCCTCCGCCAGCGCCGACCGCACCGTCAAGCTCTGGGGCACCGCGTCCAAACGTTGAATCCTGCCTGCGCCCGCCCGCCGCACTGTTTCACGGGAGAAAGCGATGCTGCGTATCCAGGAAACGAAATCACGGTTGTGCGATGGCATCACCCGCCGCGAGGCGCTGCGCGTTGGCGGCCTTTCGCTCTTCGGTTCCATGACCTGGCCTCGGTTGTTGCAGGCCAGGGACCAGCACGCGCCACGCCAAGCGAAAGGCACCGCCCGCTCGGTGATCCTCTTCAACCTGTTGGGCGGGCCGAGCCACCTGGACATGTTCGACCCGAAGCCCGAAGCCCCGCCCGAAATCCGGGGCGAATTTCAGTCGATCGCCACGTCGGTGCCCGGAATCCGCGTCAGCGAGCATTTGCCGCGCACCGCTCGCTTGCTAGACCGCGCCAGCCTGATCCGCACCGTCACTCACACTTACAACGCCCACAATCCGCTGGCGCTGATGACCGGCTACACCGGCGGCGATTTCGGCCAGTTGTACACCAAGAACACCGATCCGCCGGATATCGGCGCGGTCTGCCAGTACCTGGGGCGCGGCCCGCGCGATTTGCCGGGGGCCGTCTGCATGCCCTGCTGTCCGGGGATCAGCGAGACGGGCGCGTTTCGCCGGCCCGGACCCTATGGCGGCTACCTGGGCAGCCAGTACGACCCGCTCTTCACCACCTGCAACCCCACCTTCGCGCGGCAACCTCGGATCGCGAACTACGATCCGGTGCCGCCCATCGGCGATCCGCAAGTGCCATCCCTGGACGCCCTCCCCGACCTGAGTGCCGCCCGGCTCGCGGATCGGCGCGGCCTGCTGCAACAGTTCGACCGTCAGTTGCAGTCAGCTGAAACGTCCGGAGCCATCGGACGCCTGGACAAGTTTCAGCAACGGGCCTTCGGCTTGCTGTCCTCCAGCCGCACGCGCGAAGCCTTTGACCTGAGCCGGGAGCCGGACCGCGCCCGCGAGCGCTACGGCCGGAATGTCTACGGTTCCAGCCTGCTGACGGCGCGGCGCTTAGTCGAAGCGGGCGTGCCGTTCATCAGCGTGCATGCCGAAATCTTCGGCAACATGGGCCATTCCTACGACACGCACGAGAACAACTTCGGGATGCTCAAGGACGTGAACCTGCCGATCCTCGATCTGGGCTACTCCGCGCTCATCCAGGACCTGGAGCAACGGGGCCTGCTCGACAGCACCCTGGTGGTCGTCATGGGCGAAATGGGCCGGACGCCGAAAGTGACGGGCAAAGCCGGACGCGATCACTGGCCGCAGTGCGGCTTCAGCCTGCTCACGGGCGGCGGCGTCAAAGCCGGCGCGGTCTACGGCGCGAGCGACCGCATCGGCGCTTATCCCAAGGATCTGCCCGTCACGCCCGGCGACGTGGTGGCCACGATCTATCATCTGCTCGGCATCGATCCGGACCTGATGGTGCCCGACCGTTCCGGTCGGCCCATCCCCATCGCGCACGGCGGCGAAGCGATCCGCGGCGTCATCGCCTGAACGAAGCGTGGAGCCATCATGACACCGAACCTGCTGCCTTGGGCATCACCCACCTGGAGCCGACGGCAATTCGTGCGCGGCCTGGGTTTCGGCATGCTCGGCCTGAGCCTGCCCGACGTGCTGCGCCTCCAGGCCGTGGCCCGGCCGGCGGGCAAGGCGAAGTCGTGCATCATGATCTTCCTGTTCGGCGGTCCCAGCCATGTCGATACCTGGGACATGAAGCCGAACGCCCCGGCGGAATTTCGCGGCGAATTCAAGCCGATCCACACGTCCGCGCCGGGCATCCAGCTCTGCGAGCACTTGCCGCGCACCGCCCAGGCCGCGCATCGCCTGGCCATCGTCCGCTCGATGACGACCAGCTGGCGCGACCAGAGCAACGGCGAACATCACGGCGACGCCTATTACATGCTGACCGGCCGGCGGCCCGATCAGACTTTCTTCGCCCAAGGCATCAACCGCAAGCCCCAGCCGGACGATTGCCCGTTCGTCGGCTCCGTCGTCGCCCATCGCCGCCAGGCGAACGAACTGCCTGGCGTGGTGGCGCTGCCCTACCGCTCTGGCGAGGACACCGGCTACACCATCCCCGGCCAGTTCGGCGGCATGCTGGGCGCTGGCTGCGAGCCGCTCTGGGTGCGCGGCCAGCTCGACAAACCGCGCGAACTGGTGGTCCCGCAACTCGCCTTCCCCGAAGAAGTGTCCGACCAGCGCATGCGCGAACGCGGCGCGCTGCTGCCGCAGATCGACGCCTGGCAGCGACGGCTCGAACACACCAGCGGCCCGCTCGACGCCTTTGCCACGCACCAGCGGAGAGCTTTGTCGCTCCTGACCTCGGAGAAATCGAAGCGGGCCTTCGATATCAACCGCGAATCCCCGGCGACCCGCGACCGTTACGGCAACGACATCAACGGCCAGAGCGTATTGCTCGCGCGGCGGCTGGTCGAGGCCGGCGTGCCGTTCGTCTGCGTCCACTGGCTGGGCCGCAAGATGGGCCAGGGCATCAGCTGGGACACGCACAGCGACAACTTCGGCATCCTCAAGAACATCCTGCTGCCGGCGTTCGACGCCTGCTATTCAGCCCTGCTGGAAGACCTGGCGCAGCGCGGCTTGCTGGACGAAACCCTGGTCGTCGTCACCGCCGAGATGGGCCGAAACCCCAAGGTCGGCGACTCGCGCACCGGCGGCAACGGCCCACCCGGCCGCGACCACTGGGTCCACTGTCTATCCACGCTGCTCGCGGGCGGCGGTATTCGCGGCGGTCAAATTTACGGCAGCTCGGACAAGATCGGCGCGTATCCGGTGGACCGGCCCGCTCGACCCGAGAACCTGGCCGCCACCATCTACGAAGCATTTGGACTGGGCCACGATGATCTGCTGGTCCAGGACCGCCAGGGCCGGCCCCTGAGTCTGGTCGAGGAAGCGGCCGCAGTGCCGTTATTTGGTTAGTGCATCGGCGCAGCATACTGGCATTTCTTGCGTCTGCTCCAATTCCTGGTTGGAGCTGTAGTGCCTTGCGTCGGGTTTTTGGCGCGGTGAGGCCTGGGCCAGACGCCAGCCTCATCGAGCCAATCGGCTTGGCTTGGCCTAGTGGGTCATTTTATCGGCAATAACACCTCTCCGGGCCAATGGCCTTTGGCCTGGCGCGGAGGGAGGTCGGAAATTGCCCATCCGAAACTGGCTGCGTGGCCTCGGCGGACTTTGGGGGCCGTTGCCGCTGGCTGGTCCACATGCGGATTGCGATCCGGATCGCGCAGATTGGTTTTTGTCTGGTCGAAAGCGACAAAGTGAGTAGACTGGCAGTCCGGAGAAGTTGCGCTGAAGAATTGCAGCAGAAAGAAAAAGCCGCACCGGCCGTTGTACCACCTCTCCCATGGCCAGCACGAACCGGGCGGCTTGGCCTGCTGCTGAAAGTGCAATCGATGGCATCTCGTTAAAGCAAATTGCTTGCCAATCAGCCCACTGGCCGGACTGATTGCATGCTGTTTGTCACATCCCCAACTATTATCAGCAGTTGTAATCTCCAATACGCGCCAGACATTGCCAGGGTGCCGCGAAAGCGGTTCGAGGCAATCGCCCACGTTCGATGCGAGCAATGCCTACAGACTGTGCGGATGCACTGGTTTGTCGCGCTTCCCCAGCCGTCAGGCCAAATTTCTTAGACGCGCGGTCAGCTGACTTCCGAAGATGTGGTGGTAGGTCGTGGGGACGGTTGCCCAGGCTTTCTCCGTGCCCTAGAATCATCAGAGCGCCTCGATAACTGCTGGAGCCGAGCCGCCGATGTTTGGGACGGCATTACGTTCTTGTCCGCGTAAGTGCGCCTGTCGTTCGGCGGTCGTCGGAAGTTGATTGCGGGCTGTTCCTGCGGTCAGTTTCCCCGATCGCCGTTCTGGGTTGTGTGTTCACTTTACCCGGATCTCGACCGCTGGCGGGACACCTGCCAGCCGACAGGAGCGAGCAGTTCATGGCCACCGATATTCGTCTCAAGGAATCCCTGGGCGACATTACCGAAGCGCTGGTCGCCACCTACACCGAGGAAGGCGCGACGCATCATCTGGGCCATACGCCCTTGCCCAGCCGGGATGTGATCCACGACATCCTCGCGGACCTCAAGGACATCCTCTTTCCCGGCTACGGCCGGCGGCAGAACCTGCACATCGGCAACGTCGAATACCACGTCGGCGACTTGATCGATGGCTTGCACGACAAGCTCACCCAGCAAATCGCGCGCGCCTTGCGCCACGAGTTGTGTGAGGAGTCGCCCGACGTGGACTTCGAGGCGCTGGCGCAGCACCGCGCGGTCGCCTTGCTGCTCAAGCTGACCGACTTGCGTGCCGTGCTGGAGCTGGACGTGCGCGCCGCTTACCAAGGCGACCCCGCCGCCAAGAGCCTGCACGAGATCGTCTTCTGCTACCCCGGCCTGGAAGCGATCACGATCTATCGCATTGCCCACGAACTCCAGCAACTGGGCGTGCCGTTGATCCCGCGGATCATGACGGAAATGGCCCACGCCAAGACCGGCATCGACATCCATCCCGGAGCGCGGATCGGTCCGGGCTTCTTCATCGACCACGGCACCGGCGTCGTCCTCGGTGAAACCTGCGACCTCGGCAACAACGTGAAGCTCTACCAGGGCGTCACCCTGGGCGCGCTGAGCTTCCCGCGCGACTCGGCGGGCAACATCATCCGGGGCAAGAAACGCCATCCGACCCTGGAGAACGACGTGGTGGTCTATGCCAACGCCACCATCCTCGGCGGCGACACCGTGGTAGGGCACCATACGGTCGTCGGCTCGAACGTCTGGCTGACGCACAGCGTCGAGCCTTACACGTCGGTGCTGATGGAGAAGCCCTCGTTGCGGATTCGCGGGCCGGATCGCGGCGACGGGCTGTATTATCAGATTTGAGCGGACGGCGCGGCGATCTGCGGACGGCGCGGCGATCTTCGGTGCTGCCAGGCCGGCGCGACC
>JAGVLI010000836.1 GCA_020054355.1 Planctomycetales bacterium
GCCGCAACGTCGGCAGCACGCCGGTCGGCAACCAGCCGCGCATCCCGGCGACTGCCTTCCTGGTCGAATATCGCGACGGCCTGCGCGGCACGGTGCTGCTGCTCAGCGGCCACATCAACGACTTCTGCTTCGCCGGCAAGCTCAAGGGCGAGGCCAAGCCGGCCTCGTGCATGTTCCACCTGCCGCCGCCTCCCGGCGCGAAATACTTCGATTGCCAGGTGGGCAACATCGAAAAGTTGCTCGAAACCGGCAAGTCGCCGTATCCGGTCGAGCGGACCCTGCTGACCAGCGGCATCCTCGACGCCGCGATGGAAAGCCATTATCGCAAGGGCATGAAGATCGACACTCCGGAGCTGGAAGTGCGCTACGCCCCGCCGGCCGACAGCGGCTTCTTCCGCGGCAGCGTGGCGGCTCCAGTGTAATCCCGCTTGCGGTTTCGCGTGGCCATTCGATGATCCTCTTCCGCCGTTTCTTCGTGCTGGCCGTGCTCATGTTCTGGCTGGGCGGCTTGACCTTCTATGGCGCGGTGGTCATTCCCATCGGCCGGCTGACCATCGGCCAGCCCTCGCAGTCACTCGTCACCCGGCAGGTGGCCTGGGTGCTGAACCTGTCGGCCGCCGTGCTGCTCCTGCCGCTCGCGTGGGACCAGCTTTCCAGCCTGGCTCGCTCGCGGCGGCGCTGGCTGGTCTGGCTGGGCTTCGGCCTGTGCATACCGCCGTTGCACTGGCTGCACATGCAGATGTCCGCCATGATGGACGGCGCGCCTTCCCCGTTCGGGACGTTCTACACGGTCCATCGCCTTTATCTCTGGCTCAACATGCTGCAATGGGGGTTGGCAGTCGTATACCTGGCGTTGATGCTGCGCGCCTGGCGGCGGGAGGATGGAGAATTGAGTAAGACAAGCTAGCTGCATTTGCACAAAAAATGTCCTGCAAATGACTTCTCCGGCGTCGCCCAGTCACCGAAGTCGCCAGTATGCAGGACAACCATAGCGTACTTCAGAAATTCTTATTGGCAAGTAAAAAGCGCACGATGTCTCGAAGCTGCGCGACGATCTTTGGCCGTGCCTGAATCGCCGGCTGGACGGTTGCGGTTCGATCATTTCTCTTTATAATTGAATCGGTTGCGTCGCGCAATGGCGAAGCGTGCGCGACGGCATTCGCTGTGATTCTTCTGTCGGACGAAGGAAATCGGTAAATTCTCGCGGTCGGATTGCGTTTATCCGGTAGCCGTTCGCAGCCCTGGTGCGACGGCGGGCGCCATCCGATCCATCGGAGGGACCTGAATGGCCTTGCAGCCGTCGAAGGCGGTGCATTTCGAGTCATGGAAGCAGCTGCAAACCTGGCTGCCTGAAGCGAATGAAAGCCAACTGATGACGGTGTTTGTCTGGGCGAACGATCTGAAGAACGTGCCGGCCAGCGAAGGCCGGCAACTGGGCAAGGTGCGCAAGGACGCCTTCGAGTTGCTGGTGCAGCGCACGCGCGAGCCGGTGCTGCGCTTCCTGAACCGCCGGCACAACTGCCGGGACGCCCACTTGGCCGAGGACGTGTTCCAGGAAGTGCTGATCCAGGTCTACCGCCGGGCCGAGCAGTTCGACCCGGAACGCTCCTTCTGGGGCTGGCTGTACCGGATCGCCCGGAACAAGTATATCGACTCCCTGCGCCGGCAGCGGCCGGGCGACCTGGGCACCGGCTGGACCAGCGACGCCGACGACGCCCTGGAGAAATGGCTGCACAAGCAAGCAGTCCACGCGCCGACGCCGGAGACCGTCGCCCTGGAACAGGAACGCCAGCAGCGCCTGGAAACCTGCCTGGGACGCCTGCCCGGCCCCCAGCAGACGATCTGCCGGCTGAAGCTGGAAGGCGTCAAGGGCACCGAGATCGCCAAACGCATAGGACGCAGTCAGGCTTACGTCTCGCAGTCTTTTCACGAAGCCCTGGAATTGCTGCGCGACTGGATGGACGAGTGAAACCAATTGCAAATTGCAAATTGAAGATTGCAAATTGCAAATTGAAGATTGCAAATTGAAGAGCGGAATTGAAGCGGTCTGTCAATTTGCAATCTGCAATTTGCAATTTGCAATTTGCAATCTGCAATTCCCCCTGGGGGTTCAGCGATGGCAGGCTTTCGTTCGGAGCGTCGCCGGGCCGCGGCCCGGCCGGCCGTCAAGGCGGGCGCTTGTCCCCGCGTGGCCGATCTGATCGACTTTGCCCAGGGACGACTCGACGGCAGCGAGCGGGAGGAGATAGAAACCCATCTGAAGGGCACCGATTGCCCGGACTGCCGTCGCTGGCTTGCCAAGTCCGCTGCCCTCGCCGACCCGCCGAACTCCACCTCATCTCCTGCTCCCACCGCCGCCCGCGCCGCCAACGTCGATGTCGCATCCTGGCAGCGCCGCGCCTTGCTCGACCTCGAAAAGCGTTTGGGGAAACTGGAAGAATAGCGACCGTCGAAATCACTGCAAGAAATGCCGTCGTTCGCGCACCTCGGCTGCGTGCTTGCGCCGCGCGAAGCCCGCCTTTATTCGCTCTCCGGCATCTGCTATAACCCGCACGCCTTCCGGTGAAACGGCCTGGCCGGAACGGCTCCCTTCCCTCCGCGGCCGCCTCGGAACAGGTACGTCATGGACGATAATCGAGCCTTCGGCGACACCTCCCGGCTTTCCGCGCCCCGACCGTTTCGCCCAGATGCCGCCGACCTGCCGCGCGCCGGCGACGTCCTCCCCTTGCAACTGGTGCTGGTGCCGACCGGCATGAGCATCGACCTGACCAAGAGCGATCAGGTGCTGGGCCGGCACACGACGGCCGACATCCGCCTGCCGCTCGCCGATATCAGCCGCAAGCATTGCCGGTTCGTCTTCTCCGACGGCTGCTGGCAAGTCATCGACCTCGACAGCCTCAACGGCATCTTCGTCAACAACCAGCGAGTGCATCGGGCCATCCTGCACCAGGGCGACCGCATCCGCATCGGCAGCTTCACCTTCGAGGCCCGCCTGCCCGAAGTGTCCACGATCCTGGAGCCGCGCGGCGGGCTGCGCCGGGCGTCCTAGCCCCTCGTTCCCAGGCTCTGCCTGGGAACGCACATCACGAGGCTCTGCCTCGAAGGTCAGCGATCAGTCGACATCCTCATCCAAATGCTGCAAGCAGGTCACGTCTTGGGCGTTTCCGCGAGGCGGAGCCTCGCGATGTGCGTTCCCAGGCGGAGCCTGGGAACGAGGATAGAAGGCCGAGCCTGGGACCGGGGAATCAGCGATGCTACAATAGCTTCATGCTCGGCCCCGAGGAATACATCGAACAAGCGTACTTCTTCCGCGTGCTGCGCGAGCGCCAGGCCGACAACCTGGCGGCGCAGGACGTGCTCCAGCATGTCCACCAGGAAATCCTGGCCGTCACCCGCCTGCCCTACGCCATCCAATTTCTGGCCGGCGAAATCAAGCACACGGGCTTGCTCTCGTCGGGGTTCTCCCGGCTGCCCCACTACTTCACGCCGTTTCAAGCCTTCGTGGTCCGTCAGGCCGAAGAGGAAGGGCTGCGCTTCGAGATGCCGTTGGCCTTCCTGGTCCTGGAACGGGAAGCGGAGTATCGCGCCAGGCAGCTGACGCCGGCTGGCCTGTTCTTCTATCAATTCGAGGTGCTGAGCCGCAACCGCCTCGGCTACGAAGAAGGATTGACGGCGATGGCCGGCGACCCGGCGTACGACGCGAACTGGCGCGACTACCTGGAAATGCTCCGCCGGCAGGGCGGCACCATCGATTTCGCGGAAATGGTCTATGTGCGGTCGGAATCCTGGGTGCGGGAGCAACGACGGCTGGACCCGGAGTATCAGCCCTCGCTGCTGCCGTTGTTCGGGGACAAGGAAGGCCGCATCGCCCAGGCGAATCGAAATCGCGATCCGCTCTACCTGTTCGCCGCACTACAACGACAGCTCGGCTACCCGGAAGCGCCCCGGCCGAAGCCGCGCGACGACCTCGCCGCCAAGTTCGAGGCACTACAGGTAAAATTGCGCGAATGGGAAGCCCGCATCAAGCTGCTGGAAGGCGAAATGCGCGGACAGGTGGATTTGAGTCAGTTCGGTAAACCTGACCTGTTGGATGACATCAAGTGACAAGGTGAAGTGGAGTCAATTCTCCGTCACCTTGTCACCTTGTCACCTTGTCATCTTCAGGCGGATGGACGATAGCACTTGAACGCCTGCAAGACTTCATACAAATCCTCGGAGATGCGGACTTCGTCTTCGAGGAAGTCTTGCAGCCAGGCGTAGTTGTTGCGGTGAGCCAGGGCGACCAGGGGCAGCAGGTCGGCCAGGGCAACCCGGACGGTACGCTGCGGACCACGGAGGGTGGCAGGTTCGTTCGACGAGGGATACACACGCAGATGCGCGGCCATACCCGGTCCTCCTTGCGGCGGGGCGTGTCGGCAGTCCTTCCATGCTCTCAACTTCCTTGATCGGCAGTCGTGGCGGGCGGACTTCGGGATTTCCGGCGGGAATTGCGTTCGCGAAACCGCAAGCGGCGTACATTTCGAGAGGATACTGTCATGCCGATTCAATTCGCCGTGCTGGGCGACGGCGCCTGGGGCACCGCCATTGCGCTGCTGCTAGCTCAGAAGTCCGATCACCGAGTGCTGCTCTGGAGCGCGCGGGAGGAAAACGCCCGCCTGCTGCGCGAGCGGCGCGAGAACGTGCATTATTTGCCGGGCGTGCCGATCCCGGAGAACGTCGAACTGACCGCCGACATCCACCGGGCCGCGCCAGCCGCCGACCTGTGGATTTCCGCGATCCCCACCGTCTACTTGCGCAAGACGCTCGAACCGCTGAAGGCGGCGCTGCGGGCCGAGACGCCGATGCTCAGCCTGTCCAAAGGGGTGGAAACCGGCACCTTCCTCCGGCCCACGGAGATTCTGGAGCAAGTGCTGGGCCGGCGGCGGGTGGCGGCCCTGAGCGGCCCCAGCCATGCCGAGGAAGTCAGCCGGGGACTGCCGACCTCGGTGGTGGCCGCCAGCACGGACCTCGCCTTCGCCCGCTGGATTCAGGGCTGCTTCAGCACGGAACGCTTCCGCGTCTACACGAAC
>JAGVLI010000287.1 GCA_020054355.1 Planctomycetales bacterium
CTGGAGAAACTCGCGGCGGCTCAGCGCCGGAGCAGCGGGAATGGTCATCGCGGACACTCCTGTAGGGTGTGAAATCGACTGCGTGTGCTACTGGCGTAACACGGTGGTGGGGAGGTGTCAAGTAGCGGCCAGCGGAATGGACCGAGGTGAAACGGGATGGCACGATTGCCTTGTTCGCGATGTCTGGATCGGTCAGAATAGGGTTGTGAAACAAGAACCGAGGAAGGCAACCTGCATCGCTATTGTATCGGGGTAACTGCCATGTCCATCCGAGAAAGTCCACACTATCGACTGCCGGCCGCTGAACTGGCGGCGTGGCTGGACCGCCAGGGTCCGGATCGCTGGTGGAGCATCGATGGCGATCCGCTGCTGACCAGCCGGATTTTCATACCGGTCCCGGGAGACGAACTGGCGTTGGAACTCCGCAAAATCCCGAAGATGCTCCTGCTGGCGGACAAGGATGGCCGACCGGAAGCCCAGGGACAAACCATCGCGGCCGACGACCTCGATCGCCTGATCGATCTGTTTCCTTATACGAATGATCGCGTGCTGTTTCTGTCCTGGCAAGGGGCCGATATCGACTGGCTGCTGATCGAGGACGAGGAAACGTCGGCCAGCGAGGCCCGGGAACGGCAGAAGGAATTGGCGCAACATGGCCGGACCGAAGCTTGACCTGGGTCGGAAAATCAAGGACATCCTGGGGCACGTTGGTCCGCTGCCAGCCGAGGCCGGAACGCCCTTCGCCCACTACGAGCATACGAGCGCCGACATCTGGGCCTTGAGAGAATACACCGCTCGGAGCTTCCGGCGGCCGAGGCATTTTTCCGCCACGGCCAATCGACACCTGCTGCGGCTGCATGGCATGATCCTGGTCAGTCTCATCGAAACCTTCGAGCGCTTTCTCAAGGAAACCGCGGCGGTCTGCGTCACGGTGCTCGCCCGATACGTCCTCGACGACCGCTTCGACGAATTCCGTATTCAGGGCAGCAATCTGGCCGCTCACTTTGGCAGCGACTCCCTGGGTAAGGCCTTGTGCGAGTCCGACACCTGGCTCGATTGCAAACAGATCAACGACCGCTTCCGCCGCTTGCTCGCCAACCCGTTCGAGGCGGGCGCGTTTTACGTGTTTCCCAGAAGCGGCCAGCAGCCGGTCGCGGAGCAGTGGCGCTTCGAGACGATGAGCTTGTTGTGGCAGATCCGGCACACCATCGTTCACAACGTCGGCGCGATTACTCATTCCGACGCCATCAAGTTGCGCTTGCTGGCACGAGAACACGTCGCGGCCGACCGGATCCTCACGCCCGACCGCGACGATCTCCGCTATGCCAAACGATTCCTGGACGAAAGCGCCAGCAGTATCAACCAACGTGTCGTCGAACGGCTGGCCGCCCTCCTGACGGCAATTCACTTGACGAACCCATCTCTGTTCGTCCCTCAAGAACAAGCCGACGAGCTAGCGCGGCTCTTCGGCAAGGCAGTGACGGTTGCCGGCGCCACCGGACTGACGCCATCCTGAGTCGTCCGCTGGGCATGTTCGGCATGGTTGACCGCATCCCGTAACTCCTGAATGCGTTTTCCCGAATTCTCGATAGCCTTTGGTCGCTGGCTTGCCGAGGTCTCGCGCGAGGCGGACACGATTGGCTCCCGCCACTGCGGGCCGATCCTGGGGTCGGCCAGACTGGCGAACATGGCGCCCAGGGCATGCCAGTAGCTGGGATAGGGGGCCGGTTCCTCGTCCCGGCTCGGCTGGAGGACGGCGGTGAATTCCGGCAACACCAGGCCGGGCAGCTTGCCGTAGCGGTGGTGGATGCCGTGGTACGGCTCGTTGTACATCGTCAGCAGCAACTGTCGCTTCCACGATGAACGGGGCACGATGCTGCGGGTCAACCCCAGGGCCGTGTCGCCGGTCATGCCCATGTGCTCGATGTATTTGCGCCAACTCTGCGTGTTGCCCGCCAGCAGGGCCGGCAGCAAGTACATCCAGAACAGGAATTCCCAAAGCTGCCACCAGACGGTCAGGGCCGCTACCCCGGCCCAGAAAACCGCGAGCACTCCCAACTCCAGCCAGATGCGCCGGCGCTCGCGGGCGGAACCAATCTGCGATCCGGGGCGCAAGAGAATGCGCAAGAACAGGACCGGGGTAAAGCACAGTCCCAGCGTCAGTTCCAAGAACGCCGCCAGACGCCGCTGCCAGCGCGGCGCGCTGGTCAAAACAAAGGGCCACAACTCTTCGTCGCGCTCGGTGCCCAGATAGGCATGGTGCAACCGATGAGCGCTGCGGTAGAGGCTCAGGCTCATGAAGCCCAGGATGCCGACGAAGATGCCCAGGGCGTCATTCAGCCAATCGACGGGAGCCAGGGTCCGGTGCGCCGCTTCGTGAAAGGCCAATAGATGGCTGTGCATCACATAGGCCAGCAGCAAGGCCAGCGGGGGCACGACCCAGAATGGTCCTTGCAGCCAGCAGACCAGGATCGCGCCTTGCAGCACGAGGAAGGTGGCCAGCAGTGCCAGCCAGAGCCAGGTTCCCTGCCAAGTTGGTCGGTGGGCTTCGGCCAGGCGCACCTTGGAGAACATGGCCCCCTCCGCTCCGTTAATATAATAGCGCATGGGAACGGCGCTCCGAACCCGGCGCTTACCCAATGGGTGAGTATCTTGAGCGCTGGCGCCAAAGGAATGCCTGGCTGCGCCGGTTCGGCTCGTTACAGTTCCAATCCAAGCAAAAACTATTCCAATTCGATCCAGATATGCACCTGCACCGTTCGCGTTTGCTGGCGTTTCTGGCGGGTTGCAGCGTATTGGCCGGACTGGCGCTGCCCTGGAAGCACTATCTCTATCAAGGCGAGCGCGGCCGGGCCACGCCCATCGATCACTGGGGCGGCGAAACGCTCGAAGCCCTGTTGCTGGCGGTGCTGATCGTGCCTTTGGTTGTCCTGGCCGTGCTCGGCACGCGCACGGCAGCGCCCCGGCGCTTCGTGGCCGTGCTGATGCTGATTCTCGGCAGCCTGGCTTTCCTGCTGGCCGTCCTGCTGCTCGGACTGTTCCTTGCCGATCCGAAATGGGATGCCGGCGCGGGCTACTTCGTCCAGCTGCTGGGCGCCGGCTTCGGCTTGACAGCTGGCATCCTGGCCTTGCGCCGAGGGACGCCGGCCGACCCAAACCGCCCTTGATCTTGCGGATTGGTTTTGCTTTAACTCGTAGCGCAGGCGTCAGGGAAGGCGGTGCAATTCCGCCGCGGACGCGCCGCTGTGAACGGCCTCTGCTCCCCTCCCCTGCCCTGGTCCGAGCGACCGGGGCTGCCGGGGTGAGGGTGAGGGCGGCACACCCCAGGTCACTGGCTTGCCCCGCAAGCTGGGAAGACCCGTGCCGACCGCCGTGAGCCAGAAAACCTGCCTGCCTTGAGCGAACTCAGGTCCACCAGGCCGCGCGTCTCGGCCTCGCGGAAATCAACGCAATCCACAATCCGTTCTTCTCCCCTGCCCCACGGCGGCGCGCGTACCGTGTGCCTTGCGCTGCCAGTGGGACGCTATCGGAGGCAGACCATGCGGCGTCTTCTCTTGCCGGCCCTCGTCCTGCTTGCGCTTGGTTCGGCCGTCCACGCCGAGCCGCTTCCGCCGTTTCCGGCCAACGGCATTCCCAGGACCCACCCCTTCTCCGGCTGGGCCACGGGCGCTACCGTGCAGCGCGGTCCGCAGGACATCGTCAACCCCGGCGGTCCATTCGCCAGCGTCGGCGTGCCGGGCAATGCCACGGGAGCGGCCAATGGCAGCGTCGTCAGCTTGGGCGACGGCGGCTCCGCCACGCTAACCTTTGCCGGACTGATCTACAACGGCCCCGGCGCCGATTTCGTCGTTTTCGAGAACGCCTTCTTCTTCAACGGCGGGGTCTTCGGCGAACTGGGCTTTGTCGAAGTGAGTTCCGACGGCAGCAACTTCGTCCGCTTTCCGTCGATCTCCCTGACGCAGACCGCCACGCAGGTCACGAACGCGAACTTCACCGACCCCACGAAGATCCACAACCTGGCGGGCCAGTTCCCGAACAACTCGTTCGGCGGTCGCTTCGAGGGCACGCCATTCGATCTTGAGGATCTGGCGGGCAGCGCGGGCCTGAACATCAATGCCATCACGCATGTACGCATCGAGGACGTGGTCGGCCGGATCGCGCCGGACGCGGGCAGCGGCTACCTGCCGCGCACGGACTCCCAGGGCAACATCATCAACGATCCCTACTCCACCGATTTTGCCTCCAGCGGTTTCGACCTCGACGCCGTCGGCGCGATTCACATGGTGCCCCTGCCGGGCAGTTTGGTGCTGCTGCTGACCGGCGTCGGTGGGCTGGGCCTGCGCCGCCTGGTCCGGAAACGCTTGCCCTTGTTGACCGCGTTGCTCATCGCCTTGGCAGTCGTCGGCAGCGTCGCCGCCGATGATGCCGTGAAGAAGGACTTCGAGAAGCTGCAAGGCGTCTGGGTCGTGACCGCCGCCGAACAGGACGGCAAGGCGCTGGACCGTCTCCAGGGCGGCAAGCTGACCGTCAAGGACCAAAACTTTCACGTCAAGACCGCGAGCGGCACCGAGATGAAAGGCGACCTGACTCTCGATCCGGCCAAGAAGCCGAAACACATCGACTGGTTCCATCAGGAAGGCTTGCTGCGCGAGAAGACCTGGCAGGGCATCTACGAGCTGGAAGGCGACGACCTGAAAATTTGCTACGCCGAGGCCGACAGCGGCAAGGACCGCCCCGATGAATTCAAGACCGAAGCCGACTCCAAACGGCTGCTGGTCATCCTGAAACGGGAAAAGAAGTAGACCGGGCAAACTACGCCGCTGGCGGCTTCGCCCTTCCCCTTGACGCCCCGCGGGGTACTCGTTTTACTCCGCCCGGCGAACGGAACTTCTCGAACCCGAAGCGGAGCGTCCTCCCATGGAAATGATGTCGATGGCCAGTTTCGCAGGCTCGGCCTTCTCCACGATTGCCACCGGCTACTTCTGGCTGGTGCGGGCGCGGCGGGAACGGCCCGACCTGCGCGCCCATCTGGTCGAGCGCGAAATTTTTCTCAGCTCCGGCCGCGCCGAAACCCGGCACCTCGGCCTGAAGCTCGGCATCATCGTCGCCAACTACAGTCTGCTGCCCAACGCCCTGCTCGGCGTCAAGCTGTCGTTCAAGCAGCGCGACGGTTCCTGGCAGCAGGTGCAGAACGTCCGCTTCGACCAGGCTACCCCCCTGCCCTTCAACATCCCGACGATGCAGACCGTCATGCTGCGCGTCAACGGCACGCTGGTCTTCCCGACCAACAAGCAGTTCGAGGAAGACAACGGCGGCAACATCCTCGGCGGCTACGTCGATCACCACCTGACCGACCCGCGCGAAATCCGCGCCGAGTTGCAGCACCTGAACGGCCGCCCCTGCCGCGAATTGCTGACCTATTCGACGAAGGCGGCGGCGGCTGCGTGATCGCCGGGGCGACCCTGTCCGCCAACTTTCCCCCCTGGCGGACAGGGTGTTTTTATTGGGGTTTTATACCCTGTCCGCCAAAATGACCGACCAAAGCGAATTGCCCTTGCACCAACGCATCGCGCTTTGGCAGCATGGATGCGGAAGGGAGGCTCCCGCCAGTGGGCGCACGGCATCTCGCAGCCACGCCGATCCGTCTATAATCAATCGAGAAAGATTAGCGGGCACAGTACGCGCTTCCGGAGTAACGCGATGGCCGCCGAATTGCTGGACCGGCTGCAAGAAGACAAACTGCGGGCCATGAATCACTTCGTCGAGCAGTACGCGCTCGATGTTGCCGGTCACGACCGGGACCACCTCGCGGCCGCCATCGCCGATTACATTGTCGATGAAGGACTCGGCCTGCGCCTGGCCTTGATGCGCTTCTGGGATTATTACTGGGCAGCGGCCTTGCAGGGCAAGATTGTAGAGCGGCAGAAAGAGGGAGCGAAGTTGCGGTCGCTGCTGGACCGGGGCGCGGTCAGCCTGGCGCGAGCCGCAACCGTGGCTCGGCAGGGTACGGCTTCATCGGGCCAGGAAATTGCCCGCCTGGCACTGCTGGCAGAGCAAAGCCAGGCGTTCCCACGCTGGGTCGAGGAGTGCATGGCCCGCTGGGAACGGCTGGACCGGCCCCGCAAGCCCCTCGACCGCGAACGCACCGCACGGGCGCAAGCGGCAGATCGGAAGAGC
>JAGVLI010001029.1 GCA_020054355.1 Planctomycetales bacterium
GATCTAGGCAGGATGACGCCGTGGAGATCGACCGGGTGGGGTGGCTCGCCGCGGGACGAAGCGATACCCAAGATGGTCAGCCAGCCACTCAGACAAACCGCGAGCCATCGAGTCGGAGATCGGGACATGTCAAGCCTCTCTGCCAGAGACATGCCGGACTGTCGCGCAACGGGAGGCTGCGAAGCGATTGTAAGCGATGTACGGGTTTTCGAGACAGGGATTTCCACAAGGATCATCCGTCAGGCATCGGGCAACAGCAGGCACAGGCACACCAGACCGACCACGCCGAGCAGGACCAGCGCGTTGAAAACCAGGCCCAGCCAGGGGAAAAGCTTGTTGCGGTTCGGCAGCACGACGCCGACGATGCCCAGGCCCAGGCCAATGAAGGTGAAGCCCACTGCGGCGAACAGGATCAGGCCAACGACCATCGCGACGGGGGACGTTTCATCGATGCTGGGGTCGTTCGCGCCGATCAGGCCAACGATGACGAAGAAAACAAAATCGAAAATGCCCGACAGGATGGCAATGATGAACGAGGCGATCCCCAAGCCCGAATGCTTCAGGCGCTGGTCATCGAAATCGCGCTGCCGAGGTGGGGCGGCGTAACCGGGTGCCTGGCCGTAGGGCCGTTGCGAACGGGGCTCCTGGTAGTAGTCGTGGGACATGGGGGCCTCGAAAGCAAAGCGACGCTCCACCTGCGAGGCGGAGCGTCGCTTGCCGTGAACCGGGGTTACTTCTTGCCGATCAGTTCGTCCGCCACGCTATCGGCCTTGTACACCTTGCGCAAGGCTTCGACGATGCCGGCCGAATGCACGGACACGGCCCGCGCCACGTCGTCGGTATAGACGAAGTCCAGCACCAGCGACTGGATGTTGCCGTCGAAGATCAGGCCGACGACTTCACCTTCCTGGTTGATGACCGGGCTGCCGGAGTTGCCGCCGATGATGTCGGCCGTGCAGACGAAGTTGAACGGCGTGTTCATGAACGCCTTGTCCTTCTCCAGCTGCGGGCGCAGCTTGATCCAGCGCTCGGGGAGGTCGAACGGCGGGCGGTTCTTCTGTTCGTCGGAACGCTGGAACAGGCCGGCGAAGGTCGTCTCGAAGGGCACTTTCTTGCCGTTTTCCTCGAAGCCCTTGACGGTGCCGAAAGCCAGCCGCAACGTGAAGGTGGCATCCGGATAGGTGCTGGTGCCTTCCACGGCGAACTTGGCCTTGGCCAGCTGGCCGTAAGCCTGCTGCTTGATCTCGCTCTGCGTCTCGACGATCTTGCGGACCTCGCGGGCATCCTTGTCCACCAGCTTGGCCAGGGCGAGCAGCGGGTCCTGGGAAGCATCGACCGCCTTGGCCCCGCCGTCGTAGAGCTTCTTGCGCGTGTCCACGTCCTTGAGCTTGCTGCCGGTGATCAGTTCCGCCGCCCGCTGCCGGGGCGACTTGCCGTTCAACACCTTCCGCACCAGCGGGTCGGTCGAGCCGAGTTGGCTGCAGAGGAAGGTCAGCGAATCGGCCAGCTTGACGATCTCGAAATCGTCGTGGATCGGCTCATCGGAATAAAGCTGCAGCTTGAGGGGTTCCTCGTTGGAGCTGCGGAACTCGCGGAGGCGGTCGCCGTCCGGCTTGGCACGTTCCTCCGCGGCGCGGACCAGGGTGCGGGCCGTACCGAACAGGTGGCTGTTGAAGCCGAAGCCGCGCTCCAGCATGTTGTAGCGCTGGGCGACCTTGCCGATCTCGTCCTGGGCCTTGGCGATGTTATCCCACGAAGGCATGGCATCCTTGAGCTTGGCGTCCTTGGCGACGGCTTCGCGCAGCTTCTGCTCGTCACTCTTCTTCCGACCCATCAGCCCTGGATCGAGCAAGCCGGCCAGGCCGCCGTCGCGCGCCTTACGGCTGTTCTGCACGCCGAACAGCTCGTCCTTGGCCCGGCGGCTGTTCTCCTCGCTGCGCCCGCTGTAGACCGAGAGCATCACTTCCAGCCGGTTGAGGATATTCATCGTGTTGGGGAACTGCTTGTCGCGCATGTACTCCAGCTCGGCCATCGTATTCAGCCGGCTGGTGCGGCCCGGATGCCCGGAGACGAAGACCAGCTCGTTGTCCTTCGCGCCGGCCTTGCTCCAGCGCAGGTAGTGCTTGAGCTTGACCGGCTTGTCGTCCTCGTAGACGCGGAAGAAGCAGCAATCGAGGTCGTAGCGCGGATACTCGAAGTTATCCGGGTCGCCGCCGAAGAAGGCGATCTGCTGCTCCGGAGCGAACACCAGCCGGACATCCACATAGCGCCGGAAATGGTACAGATGATACTGGCCGCCCTGGTAGAGGGTGACGACGTCGGCACGGAACTTCTTGGCGTCCTTGCCGGCCAGCGCTTCCTTCTCGATCTGGGCCTGGATGGCCCGCCGCGCCTTGAAAGCCTCCTCGGCCGACATGCCCGGCTTGACGGCGGCGTTGACCTTGTCGGTCACGTCCTCGATGCTCAGCAGGACATTCAATTCCAGGTCGGTGCAGCGTTTCTCCTCGGAGCGGGTCTTGGCGTGGAAGCCGTCGCGGAGATAGTTGTGCTTCTCGTCGCTGAGCTTTTGCAGGTTGTCGGCGCCGACGTGGTGATTGGTCATCACCAGGCCGTCCTCGGACACGAACGACCCGGAGCCGCCGCTGTTGAAGCGCACGGAGGATTGCTGGACGTGCTCCAGCCATTCCTTGGTCGGCGTGAAGTTGTGGCGATCCTTGAGGACCTTGAGCGGCGGATTGTTGAAGAGCCACATGCCCTCATCCGCGTGCGTGGTGGTAAACGACATGAGTAGGACACCCAGGGCGGCGAGGACCGCCCGTTTGGAAAACCAGGGGTTCATGGGGAATCTCCAAAGCCAAGAGGTCATCTCGAAGTCGACATCGGAATTCGAGCCGGCAATGATCCGTCTGTGTTCTCGCCAGACTTCTCCGCCCGTTCCATGCGGTCGGCCAGGAATCAGCAGAAACACACGGTTATTCAACCACCTGCTCCAGGCGGCGGCTCGGTCGAGTCTGTCTCAGGATTCGGACCAGCGTCCTCGGCTGGCGTCCGTTGGGTGCCGACCCGCAGCAACACGGCTGCCAGCACACCGAACATTGCCAAGGAAACAATCATGGCCAGGACCGATTCCAGATATTCCTTCCCAAAGAAACGTCCCACGTTGAGCAGAGTAACCAAGGACTGGGGAAAGAGCATGACGACGAAGCCGATCAGCAAGCCGCACAGCGTGCCGCCGGCAATATAGCCGCTGGCGAGCAGCACGCCTGGGCTGGTTTCCGTTTCCGCCTCCGACGCCGACACGCCGCGCCAGCGGTCGGTCAGCCAGCGGAGCAGGCCGCCCACGAAAATCGGCGTGGCGGTGCCGAGGCCCAGATACATGCCCACTGCCACCGGCAGCGCCGAGACTCCCAGCAGTTCCATCGCAAACGCGACCAATACCCCGATAATGACCAGCCCCCACTCCAGGTTGCCGCCCAGGATGCCTTCGATAATCAGCGAGAACAATTGCGGTTGCGGCGCCTTGAACCGTTCCGGCGCTTCGGCGTCGTTATCCATCTTGGCGGAGTCGCGCTTGATCGGCACATCGATCTTGTAAGTGAGCAGGCCGGCGTCGTTCGCTAGATACCAGCCGCGGGACACACCCTGATACTGCCCTTCACGCAGGTAGACCACGTTGTAAAGCGCTTCGTCCTTGGTCAGTTTTTCGTCTCGGCCGTCGTACGGTTGACCGACGTGCTCGCGGGGCGCATCGGCCGGCACCGATACCTGGACGCTGGGAAACCCCCTCTTGGTGTAATGTTTGCCGCCCGCGTTGAGGACGAGCATGGTGCCGCCGATGACCACGGCGGAAGTCAGCGTGCCGATGAGAATGCCATATTGCTGGAGCTTCGGTGTCGCGCCGACGAGGTAGCCCGTCTTCAGGTCCTGCGAGGTGGTGCCGCCGTTGGAGGAGGCGATGCAGACGACACCCGCGATCGACAGCGCCGTCAGCATGGCGGCTGTATCGGTCAATCCCACCATGACGAAGACCAAGCAAGTCAGCAGCAGCGTGGCAATGGTCATGCCGGAAATCGGGTTGGATGATGAACCGACCTCGCCGGTCAGCCGCGACGATACGGTGACGAACAGGAAGCCGAAGAGCAGAATCATGAGCGAACCGAGGATGCCGCCCAGCGTCAGGCCGAGTCCCAGCTGCGGCACCGCTGCCAGGACCAGTACCAGGAGCAGACTGCCCACGGCCACGACCGC
>JAGVLI010000744.1 GCA_020054355.1 Planctomycetales bacterium
ATTCGACGCGGTGCAGCGCTATTTCGGCGGCAGCTGGTCGCCGGAGATCAGTCCGGACGGTAAGCGCATCCTCGTCGCCAGCGGCGGCGACACCACCGGGCTATCGCCGCCGCCCTTGACCCTGATGGCCTCGGTCTTCGACATCAAACCGGATGGCCGAGCCGCGGAGAAGTACCGCAACATCGCCAACGGCAGCATGACGCTCTGCCCGCGCTGGCGACCCGACGGCAAGGGCTTCGTCGCGGTGCAGGGTTCGCGCCAGCTGCACCTGCAAGCATTCGACCTGAGCGAGCCGCCCAACGAGCACGGCTGGCTGGACGGCAAGACCATCGGACTGGCCACGCCGGCGGATCACCATATTCACGCCTTCCCTGCCTACTCTCCCAAGGGCAGGTTCATCGCTTTCTCGCTCAGCCCGGTGCATTTCCTGGTGCGCGAGCAAATCGCGCCGCTGGGCTACAAGCCGTGGCGCGACGGCAACCAGATCACCTGGCAGGAACTCTGCGTGGGCCGGGCCGAGCCGGGCAAGGACAACGTCTGGATTCAGGTCACGGCGGGCGGTTACGCCCACCGCGACGCCGACTGGTACTGGCCGCGCTGAAGTCGCTTGGTCGTTCCAGGTCTTTCACGTCGCAGCGGTTCGTCAAATTCCGAAGCAGCTTTTCGTGGTCAACCTGCCTCCGCGCAGCGCTGGCCGTCCCTGGCGCGGTCGTCTTCGCAAAACACACAAATACAATGGCAATGCCTTTCGGACCATTCTGCTGAGGCGGCTGGCCCCGAACGATAGTCTGGCTATCATTGGCAATTCTGCGTCTCCCGCCTGGCACTGGCGAACGCAGCGGCAGTCTTACATACCTATAGTCGGAGAGGGATACCCGTGAGAAATCTTCCTATCCTGCTGGTCGTCGGCGGTTGTGCCGTGCTCGGTCGAGCGGACGCGCAGCCGGCCGCGGCCCCTGCCAACCAGTGGATCCGGCAAGAAAAGGCCCTGATCGGCCCGGATGCGCCGATCGCCGTGGTCTGGCCGCCGCAGGTCAAGCGCTTCATGTCGCTCGGCTGGATCAGCAGTCAATACGACAAGCGAGCCCCATACACCTATGACGAGCTGGCGTTCGATCCGGCCAGCGGCCAGTGGGAGAACTGGTTGCCCGAAGGGAAGGACTGGGGACCGAAGTTCGGCGTCTGCAAGCCGCCGGCCTGGAAAGGACTCTTCAAGGACGCGGACGGCAACACCAGGCCCAACTGGCCGAGCTACTACTGGCTGCTGGGCGCTGCCAGCAACTGCACCTACCTGCCCGAGACGGGGACGTACCTGTTCTACGTCAATGGCCATACCTTCAGCTACGATCCCGTGAAGCGCCTGTGGCAAGACTTGGCCGCGAAGGGCGATCCGCAGAACTCGACGAAGCTCAAGACCCAGCTCTTCTGGGGATCGATCTGTTACGACGAAGCCCGCAAGCAAGTCGTCCTCTTCGGCGGCGGCAATGCCGACACCGAGCGCGGCGATCCCGGCACCTGGATTTACACACCCGCCAGCAATACCTGGCGAGAACTCAAGCTCGACCGCCAGCCGCCGCCGCGCGCCAACTCGCAGCTGGCCTACGATCCGGTCAGCCAGAAGGTGATCCTGTTCGGCGGCGACCAGCTCGATCAGACGATTGCCGACACCTGGGTTTTCGACGGTACGCAATGGACGCAGAAGAAGCCGGCGTTGTCGCCGTCGCCGCGCGCCGGCCATGCCCTGCTCTGGCTGCCCAAGGCGAAGAAGTTAATGCTGCTGGGTGGCTACTCCGTGAATTCCACGGTCAACTACAGTGCTTATTCTTATCAGAACGTGCCGCTGGAAGCCTGGACCTACGACGAGAAGGGCGACGCCTGGCAATTCATCAAACGCTTTGAGCCGGCCAAGGAGAATCCCGTCGGTCCGCGCACCCGTGTCCTGCGCGCTGCCGTCGCCGACGACGACACGGTGGCGTTCGTGGATGAGGGGCGCAAGCTCTGGCTGTGCAAGCTCGACGTCTCCGCGCCGGATGCCGCAGGCGCCAAGACGCATGGCGTCGGACCTGGGGCCGTGGAGCGCCGCCAAGGCCCCTACGATCCCGCCTGGTACGGCAAGGACATTCCCGCCGCCGACCCCGCCAAGGTCAAGGCCGACCTGGAAGCGCTGCCGGCCAATAAGTGGACACTACGGCCGACGCCCAAGCGGCCCGCGCCGAACATGGACTGGGGTACGGCCGTGTTCGCGCCCGAGGCGGACGCGATCCTGCGCTTTTCGGGCGGTCATTCCGCCTACAGCGGCACCGCGCCGCAGGTCTATGACGTCAAGACAGATCGTTATTCCATCCCGTTCGCGCCGGAATTCCCGATCGACTGGTGCTACACCAACGACCAGGTTCCCGGCGAATGGAGCTTCAAGGGCAATCCCTGGATGACGGGCCACACTTACAAGTCCACGGGCTACGACCCGAACCTGAAGTGCATGGTCTTCGGCCCGCACAAGTACACCTATTTCTTCGATCCCAAGACCGGCAAGTGGACCCGTAACAACGAAGTGAACCCGTATGTCCCCAGCTTCTATACCGTCACGCTGGTCACGACTCCCCAGGGGCTAGTGGCCTGGGCGTATGCGACGCAGAACCGGGCGGTAGGACTCTGGCGCTTGCAAGCCAAGGACCGCACCTGGCAGCCATTGCCGATGAAGGGCACGCTCTTCGGTCCCATCGTCGATAATGGCGGGATGGTCTACGACGCGAAACGGGACCGGCTGCTGTTCTTCGTGCGCGATAAGAGCACCTGCAAGATGGCTGCCTACAGCTTCGCGACGGGCGAGGTCAGCGCCGTGGCCGCCACCGGCAACGATCAGGCCGGCGGCGCCGACAAGGCCGCCACCAACTTCCGCGAAGCCGTCTATCTGCCCAAGGACGACCTGGTGATGATCGGCGCGACCGGGCTGATTTACGATTGCGCCAAGAACGCCTGGTTCCGGACTGCTTTACCCAGCGACACGCCGCCCATCACCAAGGAAGGGAGCTACAATATCGGCGTCATGTACGACCCGCAGCGCAATCTGGTCTGGGCCGTGAACACCAACAGCCAGGTGTTCGTGCTGAAGTTCGATGCCAAGAACGCGAATCTGGAAGCAGTGAAGTGAGCGTGTACGGCACGCGGTCCGAAATGAGATTTCCGAGCCGCGCACGAAGTAAGCGGACGCCCTACCGCTTACTTCGTGCGCGGCTCGGCGGATGTCTGGATGAAGGGCTCATTCCGGGCCGCGTGCGCTTTAAATCCCATAGGCCCCTCGCCGCTTGCGGGAGAGGGGAGCAGCTCTTTCCGAGTCGATTTCTCATCAAGGTGAAATATCATCATGCGTTTTGCCATTGTTTTGCTCAGCATCCTGCTCCTGGGACGGGCCGCCGGCGGCGCGGAGCCAGAACTGAACCGCTGGACCCGGACTGCCGACAGCGCCCTGGGACCGGGCTTCTCGCCGGGACTGGTGTGGTCGCCGGACATCAAGCGCTTCGTCTTCTTTTGCGGGGCCGTCAGCCACCATTTCACCGGCGAGCGCCCCTATGATGTGATGAGCTTTGATCCAGCGGACGGCAAGTGGCGCAACGAGCTGCCCAAGGGCGCTTTGGGCCGGGGCGGTGAGAGCGGCAACGTCAAGGATGTGCCGTTCAAGTCTCCTTACTACGCCTTTGGCGACGATGAAGGGCTGCAACGGCCCAACCGCCGCCACATGTGCATGTGGAACCACTACACGCTCGCTCCCTGGGACGGTAAGGTCTATGCGCTCATCTGCGGGCGCGTCCTGAGTTACGAGCCGAAGGAGCGCGTCTGGAAAGAAACCGGCGCGCCGGCCGGTCCCATGCCCGTCGTGACCAGTCACCGGCAAAGCTTGAGCTGGTCGGCGCTTTGCGCCGATCCCGTCAACCAGGAAATCCTGCTCTTCGGCGGCTGCGGAGTGCTCACCCCGGACGGTTCGCCGGGCACCTGGGCTTATTCCCCGAAAAAGAACGAGTGGCGAAAGCTCGACGTCAAGACCCAGCCGCCGCCGCGCGCCCTCTCGCCCCTGGTCTTCGACCCCAAGACGAAGAAGATCGTCCTCTTCGGCGGGGACCGCCTCGACCAGCTCTATGCCGACACCTGGGTCTACGATTGCGCCACGCGCACCTGGGAGGAAAAGAAGCCCGCCGTCAGCCCCGCGCCGCGCTTCGGCCACGCGCTGCTGCACCTGCCCAAGAGCGGACAGCTCGTGCTGCTGGGCGGCAAAGGTTACAGTTCATCGACGGCATACAACGCGATCCTCTACAAGTCGCTGCCCTTCGAGGCCTGGACCTATGACGTGAGCAAGAACGAATGGGCGTTGCTGCATCGGCTGGAGAAGGACGGGCCGCCGCAGGTCGCCACCGAGGCCGGCTGCGCGGCGGCCGACGGCGATACCGTGCTGTTCATCGGCGGAGTGGACCAGGGCACGGCGGCCAAGGGTACCGCTCATAGTTCCTGGCTGTGCCGGCTCGACGCCCCCAAAGTGGATGCGGCGGGTACCACCAAGTTCGGCGTCAAGCCGGGGACCGTGGAGTTCCGCACTGGGGCTTTCGATCCGGAATGGTACGCGAAGGACGTGCCGCCACCCGACCCAAAAGCGACGGCAGCGGTGCTCGACAAGCTGGCCCCGAACACCTGGACGGCGCTCACTTGCCCGCGCTGGCCGGAAAACCGCCAGGGCGGCGGCTGGAGCACCGTGACCCTCGACACCGACCGCGATCAGCTCCTGCACATGGGCGGCGGGCACAGCTCGTACTTCGGCAACGACATGGCTCACTACGACATCAAGACTGGCCGTTGGAGCATCGCCGCCCGGCCGCAATTCGCGCTGGAATTCAACTACGACTTGAACGGCCCAGGGCTATGGGCCTTCAACGGCGCGCCGTGGGGCAACCACAACTACCACGCCTACGCCTACGACCCGACCATCAAGCGGGTGGCCTACATCAAGGGGAACATGAACCTGCTCTACGACCCGGCGACGCGCTCCTGGCCGCATGCCGAGAAGTTCGACAAGCTGCCGTTCTTCCCCAGCAAATACATCAACTACCTCTGCACCACGCCCAAGGGCGTGGTCTGCTGGACGCAGACCCTGGAGAGCCAGTCGAAGTTCGGCCTGTGGCGTCTGGAAGGCGGTAAGGTCTGGAAGGAGGTCCAGACCAGCGGGACGCCGTTGCCACGGCCCGAGACCGACGGTTCGACCATCACCTACGATGGCAAGCGCAACCGGCTGCTCATCACGACCACCACCGGCAAGGACGGGCCAAACGGCCAGGTCTGGGCGGCGGACCTCAAGAGCGGCGAGGTCAAGCAGCTCAACCCCGCCGGCATGGACCTCATCAAGGGCGCCCGGTTCGCGCGCGAGTCGGCGTATCTGCCGAAGGGCGACCTGGTCGTGTTCGGCTATCTGCTGTCCACGGACGGCGGTCTGGCCGTGCCGTTCTACGATTGCGAGAAGAATCGCTGGCTGGCGGCGAAGATGCCGGGCGCGGATTTCATGAACCGGGGCAAACCGGGTTCGAGCGTCGATCTGGGCTTCGTCTACGACCCCAAACGCGACCTGGTCTGGTCCACGCTTTGTTCGCTCCGGCCGGGCAGTCTGCATGTGGTGCGGATCGATGCCGCGACGCTGGAAGCCCAACCGCTCAAATAAGGCGCTGGACGCATCGTGGACGCCAGATCGGAGGTCGAGCCATGAAGACAAGCCTCATGAATTGCTGCATGCTGGTCCTCGTCTTGCCGACGACCGTGGATGCGCAGCAGGCGGCCATCCTCAAGGTCAAACCGGGGCGCGCGGCGGTTGTGAAGCTATCCCTGGCCACGAAGCAGACTGAACAGGCCATTGCCGTGGCCGCCGGTGCCTTCACGCGAGGCGAGTTCGCGCGCCAGTGGTGGCAGGCGATTCAAAAACTTCCGGAAAAGCCCTGAGAATGGGCCGCTTGAGTGTCGCGTTGGGTGGCACGTCCCTCGGTACTCCGAGCGCGTGTGAACGACGTGCCATCGCCGTAGAGGTGAAGTCGCTCCGGGGTTCGGCACGCCCTCGGAGTACCGAGGGATGTGCCACCCGGCCGGCATCCGGAGAAGGCTGGTTGCTTATTTCCCCATTTCAGCCTCAAGTTCACCTTTTCGAGATTCGAGGGCGGCGAGCTTCTTCTTGAGGCTGCCAATCTCCTTCTTGATCTTACGCAACTCAGCCTGCGCTTTCTTGTCACCCAATTGCCGCGAGCCAAGTTGTTCCGCTATGTATTGCTCCAGCTGACTCCGCAGAATTCTGAGATACGGGTTCCCCCACATCACACCCTGTCGATATTCGAGCTTGCCAGCCCGGATGCCTTGCACGATGAAGTCGCGGCTCACCCCATACTCCTTGAGAGCCGTTACGTCACTCAGAACCGCGCCCTTACGGGTCCATTCACCGTGTTCTGCCATCGCCCATCTCTCCGACTCAGGAACGTGCGTCCTGTCGCTTGGATTGCCTGCCACGGACTACTGACCACTCACCCCTGACCATTCACCCATCAAGTGAACTCCGTCCCGGTCAGCTTCAGAAATGCTTCGTGAAAATTGAAATCGCGGGTCCGCAGGCTGGCGACCCGGCCCGACGTGACGCGCTCGGCGAGTTTTTCGCGTTCCTCGGGCATTTCCAGGTCGAAGACCAGCAGGCTGCCGTCTTCCAGGGTGGCATCGACGACGCGCCGGGAATGCTGCTGCCGCAGCGACAGCGGGGTATCGAGCGCGATCAGCTTGCCCCGGTTGAGAATCGCCACCCGGTCGCAGATTTCTTCCACCTCTTGCATGTTGTGCGTGGTCAGCAGCACGGTGCAGCCCTTCTGGACCAGTTCGCGGAGGGTTTTCCTGACCAGGGCGGCCGAGTGGATGTCGAGATTCGCGGTCGGCTCGTCGAGATAGAGGATCGGCGGCTGGTGCAGCAGGGCGCGGGCCAGGAGCAGCTTACGGCGCATGCCCAGCGAATAGCCCACCACCGGCAAATGGGCGGCTTCGGTCAGCTCGACCAACTCCAGGCATTCCTCGGCGCGCTGCGCCGGTACGCCGTACAGCCCGCAGAAGATGAGCAGGTTGCGCAGGCCGGAGAATTCCTCGAAATTATTCTCGCGGTCGGGGACGTAGCCGAACTTCGGCTTGATCGTCGCCCAGTCGCGGACGATGTCGTGGCCGGCGATCATCACCTTGCCCGCGCTCGGCTGGCGCTGGCCGATCAGCACGCGCAGCGTGCTGCTCTTGCCGGCCCCATTGGGTCCGAGCAAGCCGAACAGCTCGCCCTGATGTAGTTGCAGGTTGAGATGGTCCACGGCGGTGAAATCGCCGTAGCGGATCACCAGCTCGTCGATGCGAATGACAGGGGCTGCGCTCATACTCCAATATGTAGCGCGCCGTGGGGGGAAAAGCCAGCGTGCAAAGCCGCAAGCGGCGAGGAAGAAAAGAAAAAAGCCGGCCCTGCGAGCATCCATTCTCGCAGCCGGCTAGTGGGGTGGCTTGTTACCGTCCCTGCAAGCCAGGTCGCCTGGGCCGTGCGGCCCGATATGCAGAACCAGCTCTGAGCAGTGCCGCTGAAGAGGCTGCGGCGGCACCCGGCCAGCCTCTCGACCCTCGCCTTCATGGTCGCCTGTCGTGGGCCTTCCCTGGCCCTGGGCGGGCACTGCTCAAGAGCTGGAATCTGTCCTCAAACAAAGGTCCTTGCCGGTCCCGGCGCGCAATCCGGACGCGATTGGCGCTGGGAGTGGACGAAGGCTGTTGGAGAAAAAGGAGTAAAAAGAAACCAAAAAATCAGGAAGTGTTCCCGTCGAGATCGAGCGGAAACCGAGTTTCCTGGGATGTACGCTGTAATGAGCAAGGCATGGCAGAAACCGCCGACCGAGGGCGAGGGGTTTCAAATCATCCTGTCCTGGGCGACCATGCCGTGCTTGCCGATTAAGCTCAGCTGAGCCTTGGTGGTTGTTGTTCAATCCGCTCCACTTCGACCAATCGTATCGGAGACGGAAACATTAAGCATGAGGGAGTAGGGTAGCGACCTGGAAAACTAAGTCAACCGAAAAAATGGCCCCGGCGACTTCGGCGCTGCGTAAAAAACGGAAGCCGTTACGTAACAATGGTCAGCGGCGTCAGCTGTCGTCCTAGTGGGTTTCGGTCGGTTGGAAACAAAAGGTCGGCTGGCGGCGAGGCGACCTGGATCGATCAACTGAAGTGCAACGAGTCGCATGGTTTATGAAGGCGCCGGGTTTCGGCGAAGACGTATAAATGAGCGTGGATTGATGAATCTCAGGCCCAGAAGAAACAAAAAAACGGCGGGAAATCCCGCCGTTGACACCGACAATTCAGTCGGCGCATGAAAAAACCTCCACCTGTGCCGTGTAGACGCTTTTGAGAACCCGCAGTTCAAGGAAGGGAGCCTGTCGCCTGGATTTTGGATCCCACTACGCCCAGTGGGTGGGCTTGCAAGCACCAGACAAACTCTGGAAAGGCCCCCGTGCGGGTTGCGTATCGGTTCGTCAAAAGTGTACATCTAATCACGAACACCGCAGAGGTCGAGACCGTTGCCAGCCTCTCCACGAATCTACCATTCATTTCGTCAAGCCGCAAGCGGCAAAACCAGATCATCGCCTTCTTCCCCAGGCCGCGATTCTGGGGCTAGTTCGCCGGTTGCCGGCGTTGTCCCACGTCCCATAAGCGAATGCCCTGGTCGATGCCCTCGGCATTCTGGTTCCCCGGTTGCTGCACGTTGCCGTCGTTATCGCTGCCGTCCACGCCGACGCTGTAGATCGTCAGCCCTTCGTCGGTTTTCTTCAGCCGCAACGGCTGGCCATCGAAGGGATCGAGGGGCACTTCGGGACAGTATTTCGGGCGCAGCTCACGCAGTGCCGTCGGCCAGCGGCCTTGCTCCTGGCGATAGCGCTCGGCTGCCAGCGCCGCGCTGGCGCAGCGGAGCTTCGCCTGG
>JAGVLI010000825.1 GCA_020054355.1 Planctomycetales bacterium
AGGCGCGGATTTCGGCGGTGCCGGCGGCTTCAAAGACGGCTTGCAGCGCGCCGTCGAGTCCGGGTGGAAAGGTCTCGACGGCGGTCGTGCCGTTGGTGCTGTAATACTGCTCCAGGGAATAGGTGAGCTGGCTCACGTCTTCGTCCCGTTCGGCGACGGTTACGTCCGGATCGCGCGTCTTGAGGACGGCCATGATCCGGTCGCAGTATTCGAGCTTGGCCAACGCTTCCGGCCATTCGAGGTACACGGCCCGCCAGTTGGAGCCAGGCGTCATCCAGACCGCGAAGGTTTCCGCCCAATCCTCGTCCGGATGCTTCTGGGCATACCAGCCCGGCAGGTGCTGGACGAAACGGCGGCTGAAAGGCTCGGGGTGGTAATTGTCGTCGTAGGGCTGGGTCATGGAGCCGAAGAGCTTGACCCAGTCTTCCCGCTCGTAAAGCTTGTAGGCGTAGTTGACGACGTGGCCCATTTCGTGGCGGAGGTAGCTGAGCAGCTCGGCGCGATCGCTGCCTTCGACCCAGCCGGTCTTCTCCGCGTGGATGGCGCGCAGCTCCGGGTGGGCGAGATAGAATGGAATGGCAATGGCGATCGTCCCATCGTTGACGATCCATTCGGTGGAGAGGTAAAAGTGAGGCCGCAGGCGGCGAATCCCCGCCCGCTCCAGCTCTTGCTGGAATTCAGCCACCAGCGGTTCCAGGGAGGTGCCCTCGATCGTCAGGCCGAGATCGCGGATCGGCCTGGAGAACAGCGTCCCTTCTCGAAATCGCTCCGCAGTGGTCATGATGATGGTACTTCAATTCCTTCGAGATTTGGTGAGAAGCAATCGCAGGGCAAGAGCGGCACCAGGGGAATCATATCAGGAAACCCCAGGGGCGGACCAGTTCGTTGTTCACAAGCCTCTTCACATTTAACCTGAACTTTAGTACACAATTATTCTGCTGCGCGAATCCCTCCGATACACTCCGTCGAATTACTCTTTCAAAATAAAATTGACACTTTACAGTAATCGCTGCAACGTGATTGCCGCGAACTACAAGGGTCTGTCGCCTATCAAGTGTTCGTCAATCTGGCTCGTGGTGTTCGGGTTTCTTGGTGAAAAGAATTGCCGAAAGAATTAGGGCCAGAGAACAGAAAAAACGGGCGGCAGCGTCCGCTGGACAGTTGCGACGCGACGCCCGCACCGGCAATCTGGGCCAAAAAAACGATCCGGATGGTCTTGAACGATCGCACCGCGATGAGCGATGGTGAACATCTGCTAAACCGCAAACGGCTAAAATTGCGAAGCCGCGCGCGGCGCGCTGGAACAGCGAGCCAATAGCCTGCGCCGAGGGTAAAAAGCCTTGCTGCTGGCCTGGGACAACGCCAGCTGGCACATCAGCCAGCGGGTGCGGGCCTGGGATCCAGGCGCACAACGGGCGGGCCAAGCAGGAGGGCGGGGTGCGGCCCCGGGTCGGTGTTCGTCGACCAGCAGCTTCAACCGCGCCAGGGTCACGGAAGCCAGGGCGATCTCGTAGGCGGCAAACACGCTGTTGATGGCGATCATCAGCAGGATGATGACCAGCTCGATACCACCCATGCCGAGTCTCCCTGGAAAGTCGTCGCCACTCCGGGGCGACAGACTGCTGTCCCGCTGCTGTCAAGTTACGCGAATTGGACGCCGCGACTATCTCCGGTTTGCCGCGCCCGAAGACCCCCACCTTCGGCAACCTTCCAACAACCGGCGGCGCAGCTGACAACCCCGTCCCGTCTTATCCAAGTTATCCAGATTGCTGTTGACGGCTCATTTTAACCAACCTACGATGGCCGCTGGCTTCGGTTTCGTCCACGAGTTGAGAACGTCCCGCCGCGCGGGATGAGCCACTTGCGAGGAGCGATTCACGATGTATAGCGTCATCTTGGCCACCATGCTGGCCACCGGCGGTTCGACCACACCGTCCTGGGGTTGGCACCACGGTCACGGCTGTCACGGTTGCTATGGCTGTCAGGGTTGCTACGGCTGTTATGGCTGCTGGGGCTGCTACGGCGGCTGTCACGGCTGCTATGGGGCGCCGGTGCAGGTTTGGAACTGCTGCGGCTGCCAAGGCTCGGTCGCCTACGGCTACACAAAGCCCCAGGTGCCGCCTCTGAATCCGAATCCGCCGGTCGAACGGCTGCCTGGCCCGCCGGCGCGCGAACGGGCGCCGGAAATCGTGCCGCCGCCCGTCAAGGACAAGGAGGAGATGAAGGCCGCGCCTCCCGAAAAGAAGGAAGAGGAAAAGAAGGAAGAGAAGAAGGATGCGGAGAAGGCCGACAAGGCCGACGCCGCTGCGTTCCGCGGCCCGATCCGGATTTACGAATACCCGGCCGCCAAGGCGACGGTGGTCGTCGAATTGCCAGCCGACGCCAAGCTCTACCTGGACGGCAACGCCGTGCCGTTGACCTCGGCCCGCCGTACCTTCCAGACCCCGGAGCTGAAGCCGGGCAAGACCTACGCTTACACGCTCCGCGCCGATGTCGTCCGCGACGGCAAGACCCTGACCGACTCGAAGCGCGTCGTCTTCCAGGCGGGCGGCACGGTGCAGGTGGACTTCCAGGAATTGACCGCCCGCGCGGCGGCGCTGGGCAACGCGACCGCCCGCAAGTAGACTCCGCGTTCCAACAGAACCACAACGCAACGAGCCGGAGGACAAAGTCCTCCGGCTCGTTGGCTTTATCTTCCTCGTCCCCCGGCTCCACCGGGAACGAGATTAGTGAGTACTAACCATTATTGATACTCATTGAGACTGCGCAGGGGGTGTCAGTGATATGCAATGAAACGAAACGGCGGCGTGCCAAGCCGCCAGCGGTGGAGCCTGCTACTCCTTCGGATGCACGGTCCGGCCGCCGACCACGGTGCGCACGACCTTGACGTCCTTGATCTTGTCCGGATCGACCTTATGCGGGTCGTCGGCCAGCAGCACGAAATCCGCCAGCTTGCCGGCCGTGATGCTGCCCTTGATCTTCTCGTCGTAGGACGCATAAGCCCCGTTGATCGTGCAGACTTGCAGCGCCTCCGGGACCGTGATCTTCTGATTCGCGCCCCAGACCCGGCCGCGATAATCCTTGCGCGTCACCATGCTTTGAATGGCCATCAGCGGCTCGAACGGGCCGGGCACGTAGTCCGAAGCACCCGCGACCCGGATCTTGTGATCCAGGAACGAGCGGTGGGCGAACATCGACTGCGTCCGCTCCTCGCCGTACTGGTTCCACTTGTCGCCGTGATAGTAGACGTAGGTGTAGAACGGAGTGGGGATGGCGCCGATGGCGGCGATGCGCTTCAGGAGCATGTCGTTGATGAGCGTGCAGTGCTCGATCTTGTGGCGGAAGTCCTCGCGCGGATGGGCACGCTGGGCCAGTTCGTAGGCGTTCAGCACCATGTCGATGGCCACGTCGCCGTTGGCGTGGATGCCGATCTGATAGCCGTCCTGGTGGGCTTCCAGCACCTGGTCGTTAAGCTGGTCCTGCGTCGTCACCAGGATGCCGTAATCGTTAGGCCGGCCGACGTAGGGCTTGCTCATGCGCATGGTGCGCTCGGAAGCGGAGCCGTCCACGTACAGCTTGACGCCGCCGACGCGCAGCCAGTCGTTGCCGTAGCCGTGCCGGATGCCCGCCGCGCGCAGCACTTCAAAATACGGCGTGTGCAGCAGCGCGTAGACGCGGAAGGGCAGTTCACCAGCGGCCAGGGCGTCCTGGTAGGCGATGAAATCCTCCTTGGTGGCATCGACGTCATGCACCGAGGTCAGGCCGGCGGCGGTCATCAGCTCGGCCATCAGCTTCACGGCCGCCTGGCGTTGCTTCGGCGTGGATTGCGGCGGCTTGCCGGCCTTGGCGATGAGGTCGACGGCCAGCTCGGCGACGTAGCCGGTCAACTCGCCCTGGTCG
>JAGVLI010000152.1 GCA_020054355.1 Planctomycetales bacterium
CAGGGGCCGGGGCGAGGATTTCGTTCGACGGGTCGGGCGGCGGGCCGGCAATGCTCCACGACAGCGGCATGCTCGAAGCGCCCACGGCCCGCGCGAGCAACAGACAGGCGATGCGTCGAAACTTGGTGCGGATCGGGGAGAGCAGCGAGGTCAAGCGGAGGCAGTCTTAATCGCATGGCTTGGCCCCGTCAAGAAAATTCCCACGGGAGGCGCAAAGGGTGGGCCGGAGCGACCCCTACTCGCCCCGGACCCACCGCTGCCAGGGACTTTGCATCGAGCCGCGAATGGTAGGTCAGGCTTTCCAGCCTGACGATCCCGTCCCCGACGCTGCGGTCAGGCTGGAAAGCCTGACCTACGATCAAGGCTGGCGCGCGCCGTTGGGCAGCGATTCGTTGAACTGGGCCTGCGTGTAATCCGGGGTGCGGCCAAAGGCGTCCGTCACGCCGACCAGCGTGGCGCGTTCGCCGGAAGCGTAAATTTTGAAGAAGGCCACGAAGCGGCCATAGTACTTGCCGTCCGCGCCGGGGAACGTCGGGCAGTTGGTGATCGTCTTGCCGATGGCGGTGTTGCGCGGCCCGATGCCGACCGCCACCAGCCGGGTGCCCGGTTCGACGCCCTGGGGCACCACGCTGGGAATCAGGGCCTGGTAGAGCGTGAAGCTGGCCGAACCGGCCGCGCCGGGGACCAGTTCCGCGACCTGGGGATCGCCGCTGGTGCGGAAATCTTGCAGCGTCACGCCGGAGTTGTTCGAGTTCACCACCGTCGCGTCGTGATTGTAGAGGTAGCCGAAGCCGGCCCGGGTCAGGGACCGCTTGTATTCACCGCCGCTGTTGGTCAGCGTCGCCGGCGTCAGGACCGAAGCCAGCCGCACGGAAACACCGTTCAGCGAGATGGTGTTGGAAGGCAAGCCGCTGAGCTGGGTGGCGGGATCGTCTGGGCTGGGGGCGTAGAGAGCCGTACCCGACGAGTCGAGCAAGGAATCGAAGCCCTGGGGATAACTCTTCTGCAACAGGAAGAACAGTTCGATGTTGTTCGCCAGGTCGGCCTGCGACTTCGCCGACGCCGCCATGTCCGCCGAGCGGCCGAGCATGTTCACGATGGGGATCGCCAGCCCGGCCAGGATGGCAATGATGAGCAGCACCACGACCAGTTCCAGCAGGGTGAAGCCTGCCCGTCGCTTGCCTGGAAGTCTGCGTTGCAGCATGGCGGTCTCCGCGGCTTGTTGGATGGAGAGTGACTTTACGGGATGACCGCCTGAGCATGGCAATTGCCGGACCCAAGGCGTGGATTCGCGCAATTTAGTCTCAAGATATTCAGCTTCAATGAGTTACGCCGATGTCGGCGCGCGGCGAATTGCCGAGCAGCTGGCTGGGGGTGGCGATTGGCTGGCCAGTCCCGGTCAAGGCGTTGCCAGTTGAGGATGGCGGAGGGACGGCAAAGGTCTGGTGGACAGGTTGGAAAACCTGTCCCCACGTCAGTTCGGACAGGCGGAGCGGTTGCGATATATCATTGAGACCTTCGCTGAGCCGCGCACGAAGTAAGCGGTCGGCCGCCCCGCTTACTTCGTGCGCGGCTCGGAAGTGTCATTTCGGGCCGCGTGCCGTATAGCTGCGCCACATCAGCAGCCCCAGGCCGCCCAGGAGCAAGTAGGGCACGGAGACCATGAACAGGATGCTGCGGTTGTAGGCCCGCGCTTCCCGCATGGGATCGTCGTCCTCCACCAGACCGGCGGAGCTGGACATCACGTCGTTTCAGTTCGGGCAGGCGTGCGCCCCGCGCGGCATCACCACGAAGATCGCCAGTGCCAGGAGCAGTGCCAGGGTCCAGGATTTCATCGATCAGTCCTCGCCTTCTCCGTTCATGGTAGCGGCTCGGCCGGGGGCGGATAGAGCCGATACAGCATCCAGTACACGACCACGCCCGTGATCGAGACATAGAGCCAGATCGGCAGCGTCCAGCGGGCCAGCCGGCGATGCTGGTCCAGGCGGTCCTTCAAGCCCAGGTACGTGACGCGCAATTCCATTGGCAGCGCGACGATCGCCAGGACGATATGCGGAATCAGGATCGCCAGGTAAACGGCCCGGACGCCTGCCGGCCCCTCGAAGCGCGTCGATTGCCCGCCGCGCACCACCACATGATAGTACAGGTACGACGCCAGGAACGCTGCCGAGACTCCGAGGGCCGTCAGCATGCAGCACTTGTGCAACGTCACCTGGCCCCGGCGGATGGCCAGGTAGCCGACCACCAGCAGCACGGCGCAGCAACCATTCAGCGTGGCATTGATCGACGGGAAGTCCAGCGGTCCCATCAATCTTTCTCCCGCACCAGCCGGGCGACGCGCTTCTTGAGCTGGTCCACGCTGGCCGGGTCCGTGCCGTCGAAGTAGCCGCGTTTCTCGCCCTGGCGGTCGATCACCACCAGCCGGGTGCTGTGCAGCACTTCCTCGCCCGGCTTGCGGTCCTGCCCCTCGTTCTGCTGCACGCCCAGCTTGAAACTGTTCTGAATCAAGTCGTACAGCTTGCCGCGCTCGCCGGTCAGGAACAGCCAGCGCTGCGGGTCGGCCTGCCATTTCTCCGCGTAGGCTTTCAGCACCGCCGGCGTATCGTGGTCGGGATCGGCCGTGAAGCAGACGAGCCGCACGTCCGCCTGGCTGATGGTTTCGTGCTGCAACTGGGCCAGCGCGCCCATGAGCTTCGGACACGGCCCGCTGCAACGGGTGAAGAAGAAGCCCGCCACCCAGACCTTGCCCCGCAAGTCATCGCGGGAAACCGTCTGGCCGCTGCGTTCGGTGAGCTGGAAGTCCGCAATGGCGCCGAGGCGGTCGTCTTCCTCAGCCTTGCATCCTGAAGCGGCCAGCAGGAGGATGACAAGGTGACAAGGTGACAAGGCGACAAGGTGACGAGCGGGCTTATAGCCGCTGAGTCCGCCCAGTGTTCCGAGTTTTTCTGTCACCTTGTCACCTTGTCACCTTGTCATCCCCAGAGTCACGGGATGATGACGCGCTTCCAGGCCAGGACCATATCCGGGAGCAGCACGATCATCAGCATCGGCCCCAGGACCAGGGCCGGCACGATCATGATGAAGACCTTTTTCCAATCGACGATCAGGTGCATGAAGTACATGGCCACCAGGGTAGCCTTGCAGAAGGCCACGGCCAGGATGATGGTAAAGCTAGTGAAATGGCTGACCACTTCATGGTTGGCGAGGTAGTTGGCGATGAACGACACCACCGTGAAGGCGAGCAGTGCCCCGAAGACCACGACATAGGACTGCATCGACGGGCCGTCGTGATGGTCGTGCGCGTCGTGACCGGCGGCGGGGCTGCTTTCCGATCCATGAGTTTCGTTCATTGGCAAGTCTCCTGGCGAGCGGACGGTTGCTTGGTGTAGGTCAGGCTTTCCAGCCTGACTAGCGCGCCCCAGTCAGGCTGGGGCCTCGGTTATTTCCTCGCCTGGCGCTCGGCCTGACTCCGGCGCCAGCGTCAGGCTGGAAAGCCTGACCTACGAGAATTCACACCAGGTACAGCAGCGGGAACAGGAAGATCCAGACGATATCGACCAGATGCCAGTACAGGCCGGTCAGCTCGATGAAGACGGCGCTGTGGACGCCGAGGGTGCCCACCGCCGCCTTGATGAGCATGATGATGAAGACGATCAGGCCGCCGATGACGTGGATGGCGTGGAAGCCGGTCAGGGCGAAGTAGATCGACGCCCAGATGTTGCCCTGGGGGATCACGTACTGCACGTGCAGATCGGGATGGTCGTGGACCAGTTCTTCCACCTTCTTGCTCGCCGTCTTCAGGCGTTTTTGCTGAGCGGCGGGCAGCCAGGCGCCGGTTTCGGCCGTCTCCAGGTCTTTTAGGATGGCGTCGCACTTCTGGCCGACGGGCGAGGTGGCGCCGGCCTGCTGCCTGACCTTGGGAATTTCCTCGAGCAAATAGCGCTGATAGGCCGCCGCGTGCTTGCCCAGGAACTGGTCGTACTGGATCTGGCCGGGCAGGACGTGATGCTCGAACTTGGCGTTGTACTCGATGGCCTTGATGCCCAGGAAGACCAGGCCCATCAGCAGGGTGACGCCGATCCACTGCACGGTCTTCTTCACGTCGCCCTTGGAAATCGCCGCGTGGGCCAGGACCACGGTGAAGCTGCTGAAGATCAGCACGAAGGTGTTCAGCGCTCCCATCCATTCGACCAGATGGACCTGGGAAGGCGTCGGCCAGTAGGGCGAGCCTTCGCGCAGCACGAGGTACATGCCGATCAGCGCCGCGAAAAACATGATTTCCGTGACCAGGAACAGCCACACGGCCAGCTTGCCGTTCCCGACCGGCAGGCCCATGTGCAGGGTCGGCTTCTCTTCCGCGACTGCGTGTGCCATGTTTGGTTTCGACCTTCCATTTCGTAGGTCAGGCTTTCCAGCCTGACGATTCGCGGAGTGTCAGGCTGGAAAGCCTGACCTACATCAAGGGACCGCCGCCCAGGTCAGCGACCGCGACAGCCCATCCAGCAGCAGCACGAGCAGCAGCAAGGGCAGGTAGAGCAACGAGGCCCGCAGGACCCGCCGCGCCTGACCATTGGTGCTGGTTCGCGAAAACGCCCAGCAACTGCGCAGAAACGCCAGCCCCAGCAGCACCGCAACCGCGATGTACACCGGCCCGGCCATGCCCAAGCCGGCGGGCAACAAGCTGACGGGCAGCAGCACCAGGCTGTAGCGCACCATTTGCCGGCTGGTCCGCACGCCGTCGGGGTCCAGCACCGGCAGCATTTGCAGGCCGGCGCGGGCGTACTGCTCGCGGTAAATCCAGGCGATGGCCAGGAAGTGCGGCACCTGCCAGATGAAGACGATCAGGAACAAGGCCGCCGCCTCGCGGTCCAGCGTGCCGCGCACCGCCGTCCAGCCGATGACCGGCGGCAGCGCTCCGGGCACCGCGCCGATCAAAGTGTTCAACGGCGTCCGGCGCTTCAGGGGCGTATACAGGAAAACGTAGCTCAGGTGCGTGAAGGCCGCCACGCCCGCCGTCAGCGGCTGGAGCAGCGTCAGCAGCAGGTAGACGACGCCCGCGACGCTCAGGAAAGTACCCAGGACCAGCACTTCCCAGGGAGTCACGCGGCCGGCCGGCAAGGGCCGGTTCTCCGTGCGGGTCATCAATGCGTCGCTCTGCCGTTCCAGCAGCTGGTTCAGCGAACTGGCCCCCGCCGCCACCAGCGCCGTGCCGAGGATGTCG
>JAGVLI010001027.1 GCA_020054355.1 Planctomycetales bacterium
CTGGCCGATCCCGCCGCGCATCGCGGCCTGGGAGAAGCAGCGCGCCGTTTGGTCCAGGAAAAGCACGCGCAGGATGCCGTCCTGCCGAAGCTCGCGGGCTGGTTGCAACGGCTGGCTTCAGGGGATAAATAAGTTGCCAAACGGCTCGCCAGGGGCGACAATTTTCTCAGCCATTTCAGACAGGAACCGCCCACACGCATTGAGGACCGTTCAACATGGGCCGTCTCTCTCGTCTTACCGCTCTGCTGGCTGCCGTGGTCCTGTTTCCGACGCTGTCCGACGCCCAGACCGCCAAGCCGGCCAAGGTGGACCCAGCAAAGGTCCGCGCCAAGCTGCTGCTGGCGCAGTACATCGAAGGCAAGTTGGTCCGCATCGACGCCAACGAGAAAACCTTCACCTTCGCTTACGTGCTCGAAACCAAAACACCGAATCCCGAAGGACAGAAGCAATACGCCGCCGCCTATGCGACCTTCAGCGCAGCGCTCGCCAAGCGCAGCACGCCGCTGGCCGACCTCAAGAAACTCCAGAAGGAAGGCATCGCCGCCGAGAAGGGCGCGTTCAACATCGAGGAGACGCAGATTCCCTTTGAACTGAAAGGCGATAAGGCCTTCGTGGTGCGGACGCTGGTGCCGCCGAAGGGGGCCGACGGCAAGGTGCAAAAGCTGACGCCGGCCGACGAGAAGAAGCTCAAGGGCGATCCGAAGCAACCGGGCTACAACATGGGCTACGCGGCCGAGGTCAAGGACCTGGACCAGAAGAAATGGGTGCGCGCCTACCTGGACAAGAAGACCAAGCCGGCGGCCGGCACCAAGCCCGAGGAAGCCGTCTATCCGACGACCATGCTGGTCATCATTCCCGATCCGCCGGTGGTCACCAACTTCAAGATTCCGGGCGAATAACCGCGCGTGAAAACCCTGGGGCCGTCCGGCTGGCGATGGAACGTTCCATTGCCAGCCGGTCGGCCCTGTTTGCTTCACCGCCTCCTCGGACCGAAAGCGTGAGGTCGTCAGCCATGAACAAGGTCATCCTGGTGGTCGCCCTGATTGCGGTGGGTTTGTCGGGCTTCAATACTTACCTGCTGCTGCAAGTCACCGGCGCGATCAAGAACGCGGGGAAGGAAATAGCGCCGGTGGCCAAGCAGCTGGAAAAGCTGCAGCCGGTGTTGCAAAAGCTAGCCGATGCGCCGGGCGGCACTCCGCCGGTATTGCCCAAGGACGAGAAGACAGAGGACAAGGTGGGCGAACCGAAGGGGAAGCTGCCGTTGCCGCCGGGACCGTTGCCGAAGTAGGCGCGCAGTCATGGATGCTGGTTCGGATCGTCAACCAGTAACTGCTCCGCGATGGCGGCCCGATTCAGTCTCTGGTCCGCGGACAGGAAGGTTACGGCTGTCAAGTTCGTAGCCAGCCGCTGCGTCTGCAGCAATTGAGCCGCCGATAACTGAATGGCGTCGTAGGCCCGTAATGGATGCTGAGCGACAAGTTGCATGGCATGATCGAGGATGGAACTGGTCGCGCTGAGCCGTCGAAAATGGGACGGCAACTCCCCACGGAATGCCGTTTCGGCTTGCCGCGCTTGAATCGCGGTCATCGACCCCACTCGCGTCCGCAGATAAAAGGCGGCCAGCAGTTCGACGGCAGTTATGGTGGCGATCACACATTCGTGGCCGGCGTTCGGGTCAGTCAGACCTCTGATCCAGGCCGTGCCGGTTTCCTGGACGTACCGTTTCACCAAAGCGCTGCTGTCGAGATAAAGGCAGGCCATTATCTTCGGTTCTCAAGGATCGTTTCGGACAGCGGCGGCCCGGCCACGACGATCGGAAGAAAATCCAGGTGCGCGGGGCCTGCGGCCGAGCGCGGATGTCCGTCGAGCACTCCATCATTCGCCAGCTGGTCCCAAAAAGCCGCTTCCCGTGCGGCAGTGGGATCGCTCGACTTCACCGTTTCCGTAAGCGGCTGTCCCACTGGCGCAGCCTCTGGCTGGAGTTGCCTCGCCAGTTCGTCAGCCAGCTGCACCTTTTCGTTGCGCGACAAGGCGGGCAGCAAGGCTTCGATTTGCTGAAGAATGTTGGCATTCACGACTTGGCCTCCCGGAGCGCTGCGTGCTTCGTTTCATTCTACCAAGGGCAGTTACCGCAGTCTAATTGCCCGAGCAACAAGACGGGCGAGCCACCGAGATGTGCTCGGCGGCTCGCCCGTTGATTGTCGAGGATGGGAGGCCGCGGTACGCTTTCGCGTATTACCGCGAACCGTATTAGCCGACCAGCGCGCGGATCGGTTCGTTCTCGGTGACGAGCTTCAGCACGTCATCCGGCACGCCGCGCGTGATTCTCAGTTCGGGCACGTCGAAGAGCGTGTTCATGATGGTGCCGACCACGTTCTGCATCGTCACCCGCTCGGCCGAGGCTTCACCGCCGTTGGCGCTGGACTGGCCGATCACCTGGCCCATCCGCAGGCCGCCGCCGTGGAACAGCAGCGGGGCCAGGTTGCCCCAGTGGTCGCGGCCGCCGTTCTTGTTGACCTTTGGCGTCCGGCCGATCTCGCCGGTCGCCACCAGGCAAATTTTCTCGTCCAGGCCGCGCTCTTCCAGGTCTTCGATGAACGTGGACACCGCGTGGTCCAACGGCAGGCCCATGTACTTCATGCCTTCGGCGACGCCGGCGTTGTTCACGTCGGCGTGCATGTCCCAGACGAAATTGGTCGTCACCGTCACGAAGCCGCAGCCGGCCTCGCAGAGTCGCCGGGCCAGCAGCAGCAGCTTGCCGAGCGACTTGGCGTTGTCCACGTAGTTGTTGTAGTTCTTCCACTTCTTGTCGATCTGGTCGGGCCGGACCAGCGGGGCGGTGTCGTAGCGAGCCACCGTGGCCGGGTCTTCCTTCGACAGGTCAAAGGCGTTGGCCACGCCGCCGAGCAGGACGTCCACGGCTTGCGACTGGAACTTGTCCAGGGCATCCATCTCGCCGGTGTGATCGATGTGGCGTTTGAGGCCGTCGAGCTGGGTGAGGAGTTCGCGGCGGTCGCCGAGGCGGTCGCGGTCGAGCTTCAGCTGCATGTTCTGCAGCAGGTTGCCGCCGCCGCCCGGCGCGAAGGGCGCGAAGTTGCTGCCGATCAGGCCGGTATTGGCGAAGTTGCCAAAGTTCTTCGTGCCTTCCTGGGTGGTGGGATCGACCGAACGCGGCAGGAGCAGGGCGCTGGTCGGGATGCCGGTGCGCGGGTGGTTCATGCCCGCCACGCGGGAATAGATCGAGCCGAGGTTGGCGTTGAGGAATTCCTTGTGGACCACGGGCTTGATGTCGTGGTTGGCGTCGCCGGGGACATACGAACGGACGATGGCCAGCTTGTTGGCCAGGCGGGCCAGCTTCTCGAACGTGGAGCCGAAGGTGATGCCGGGAATCGAGGTCTGGATCTCGCCGGTCACGCTGCGGTTGCCTTCCGGAGCGGACATCTTCGGATCGAAGGTTTCGATCTGGCTCGGCCCGCCATGCAGGTAGAGGAAGATGACCGACTTGTTGGTGATGGGCCGGCCGGTGGCGGCGGCAGCGGCTTGCTGCCGCAAGAGCCAGGGCAGCGTCAGGCCGCCCATGCCCAGGGTGCCGATCTTCAGGAAATGGCGGCGGGAGAGGTCAGCGCCTCGGTCGTGGAGGGAGAGCATTGGCGAAGCTCCTTCGGTTGGCGGGATCGGATTCGCCGGCAGGTTCTTTAACGTTCAAGCAGTCGCGGCAAAAAATCCCTGCTCGTCCGAGGTGTACATCGGGTGGGAAGGGAGAGCAGGTTATTGATGAAGATGATAAACGAAACCGGCCGCCGCACGCAACCGAAAAATGGAGAATTTTCGCGGGGAGAGAATTAGCGGTCGGGAGTCGATTTCACTTGAAGTCGGCGGTGAGGTACGTCCACAATTGCTTTTTCATCCCCTTTCTTGCTGCCGAGTTGGCTTCGGCATGGCGGATCGGAGCGCGCAAGCTAACCGTACAGCCATCGCCGCACCTCATCGGGCAGGCGTTGGCGCCCAGTTCATCTCTGGTGGTTCGCTCGGCGACGGTGAACACTTCGCAATGACGGTCACTGTAGTCCCATAAGGGCCGCCGTCGCTTGAGCTACGAGGCTCCCTTTCAGAGACAAAGCGCGTCGGACAAGTTTAGCCCTTTCAGCCGATTCCTTGGGCAGAAGACCAGCCGTCGCACAAAGCAACCGACTCTCCAGATCCGGCTCGGCGACGTGTTCCAGTCCCTTGCGGTAACAGGCAAGGGCCTGAGCACCGTCGTCCCGGCCTCGATGAAGGTCGCCCAGAATGAGGTACAGAGGGGCGAAGTCGGAAGACTTGCTGACGGCCTGCTTGGCCAATTCCATCGCCTTCCCCGAGGGAAGCCTGCCGTCCTCCAAGGCCCGCATGACCCGGAACTCCTCGTCGCTAACAGCGCCCTCCTCCAGAGATGCCGCCAGCCAGCGATCCGTGCGGCACCGGAACCAACCTGGCGCGAGGCGCTCGACGTCCTCGAACGCCTCGCGCGCCTTCGAATAGGCACCCATCTCTAGCAGGCATACCCCGCTTTGAAAGACGGGATCGGGGTCATGGGGGTCGGTGTCCGCTGCCGCTTGGTATTTCTCCAAGGCGTCTGCGAGTCGCCCCGAGGAGGCCAGTTCGTTCCCTTGCCGGACCAGTTCCGCCACTCTCTGAAGCTGCAAGCGATTCCGACAGAACTGGAACTGGTAGCGCCCTTCCCCGAGGTGCGTGATCTCATCCAGTTCCAGTTCCTTGCCGTCCCGGACGCAGATGACGCGACACAGCGGCTCGCCGCGCCGCATCAACTCCAGTCGCTTCTGGAGACGGTCGCAATTCACCCCCTGTTTGGCCGAACGGCGGACGAGTTCCTCTGCCGTGTGGATGGCGCTAGCGCTGTTCCCGAGGTAGCGGTGCAGCTCCAGCAGGTTGTTGAGATAGACGCGCTGGCCTTCGGCGTCGGCGATCTCCTCGCACAGTTTGAAGGCCTCGCGCCATGGTGCCTCGGCCTGACGGACGCGCCCGGAGTGAAAAAGAAGCTCACCGAGCCGCCCCAGCAGGAATGCCTCGTTCTGACGTGCTGTTGTTCCTTGCAGCGTTTTCGCCTTGGCGATGAAGTCCTGCGCCTCCGCGATCAGCGCCCCGTGCTCCAGTCGGTCCATCCGCTGGGGGAGTTCGTCGAACCAGCGTTGCCATTGCAGCAGCGGGTTGTTGTCCGGGGTACCGCACAACCGGTTCCAGAGTTGAGGGGCGGCGCATTCCGTGGCAAGGCATTGGGCCACAGCGCCAAGACACTGCACGTATTGGTCCAGAGAAGCTGAATCGGTCGGTCTCCCCTCGGGGGCCTTGCACATCAGGTCCACGTTGGCCGCCACCTGCTCCTTGTACTGCTCGCACAATTCGCGGAGCTTCTTTTTCGAGCCTGACCCGGCTGCTTCGATCAGCCGCGCGCGCAGTTCGGTCGGCGTCAGCGTGTCCGGTGGCTTCCGCTTGAACGGCCAGATGTTCATGTGCTGTCTCCTTGGTGCAGGCTTGACTATTAGCCCCTCCCAAGCCAACAAGCTTCAAGCCGTTGAGATTCACGGCCACGATGCGAAAGTCGCCAAACTCTCTCCGCGGGGAGCAATCCATTTCAGCTGCGCCGATCACGGTTGCTTGTGCTGCTTCTGGAAATGCTCCAGCAGCACGTCGCCGAAGTCGTTGTCGAAGTCCCGGTAGATGCAGTGGACGTGGTTGGCGCCGTCCTGCGTGTTGTCGTACTCGATGAGGAACGTCGGCCCCTGAATGAGATAGTGGTGCGGCTCGCCCGCCTTGAGGCCGCCAGCCCACTGGAAGTGAATCTTCTCGATCCCCGCCCGATCGATGCGGGCCAGGTCCTGATCCGCGAGTTCCTTGCGGATACGGCCGACATGGGCGCGCACCAGCTTCATGAGCAGGTCGCGCTGTTCGGCCGTCATCGCCGAGGCGGCCAGGCCGCGCGGCGTACCGCGTTCGAGCTTGCGGCGGTTGCCGGTCACGAACCCGCCCACCGTTTCCGTCAGGAAGTCGGGAATCTTGCCGAAGCCGGTCTTCCGCTGCTCGGCGCTGAGCGATTGGGCCAGGGCACGTCCCAACTCGGTCTCTTGCTGCAAGACTTGCAGCCCCTTGCGCGGTCCATCGGGCACGGTGGCGGGGATCGCGCCCACGAACGAGGGCGTCACGCAGAGCCAACGGCCCCGGATGACGGTCACGTTGAGCGACAGATGGAAGCCTTCAAAGCGGTAGCCCCAGGTGCCGTCCGGGGTCGGATTGCCAAAGATGGTGACGTGATACTGGTCCGAATCGCGATGAATGTTGGGCGATTTGTCGGTCTCTTTCAGATAGTCGCCGAGGCTCATGATGGTGAGCGCTTTTTGGTTGCCGGCATGGCTGAGCGTGGCGCTCACGAGCGCCAAGGCGAGGTGCCGTTGGCCTTCCTTGAGCTGCTTGAGCGGGACGCCGCGCCGGCTGACGGGGAAGAAATGGAAGTTGCCGCGCTCGGCGTCCTGGAACAGGTATTTCGCCTGCATCCCCGGTTCGAGGGTATCGATGAACCGCTGGGCGGCGACCGCGAGCTCCTTGGCGACCTCCGGCGCATCGATGGCGTCCGGCGGCGGCTGGTTCTGGCCCACCGCGCCCGCCAACATCATCACGGCGACAGCGGCGATCAGCAAAAAGTAACGAGCATGACGGCGGGGAGATGTCATGGCGTCCTCCCAGGCTAGAGAACCGCGGGGCCACATGGAGCTACGGGCTTATCGTAGCGACCACGGTTCGGCCTGCCAGAGTCACGCACCGATCTCGATGCGACCAGCGGCTGCGGAAAGCCCAAGGCTTCATCGGGCGCCGGCTGCCATGCTTTCGGGGCGACTGCCAGGGCCCAGCATCCGCGGAAAGCCACCCCGAATGCATGAGAAGCGCCCGCGACCTGACAAGCGGGCAAACCGCTGGCGGTTCGCTTGCTTTTGCGGTGGCACTCCGAGGGACTTGGCCCCTGCCTGTCGCCGCAAAAGCATGGCAGTCGGCGCGTTGGGATGGGAATTACTCCTGAGGGTGCGTGAGCCGCTGAAATCCCAGCCAGCCTAGGGGAACGATGAGAAGGAATGCCAGAAGGACGGCAATTGCCCCCCAAAGGATGCCATGGTCCGGTGGGATGGCATCGTCGTAGCGCTGCTGAACGATGACCGCCAATTCCGTGTTGCCGACAGGAGCAAAGCCGGCCAACCAGCGGCCGGCATAATCAGGATTCTGTTTGCCAACCGGATCACGGTAGTCAGGTTCCACCGCTTGTCCTGGATCGAAGTCCCGACCGGCGTAGCGCAGATGCAGTTCAACGCTGGACAGCGATTGATGGATGGCGTGCAGCTGCTTTGAGGCGACGTCGAACGGCTTGTCACCTCGGTGATAAGCAGGATGAACCATGAGAACATACTTGATTGGCGGATTCACCAGGACGGGACCTGCCGATGGATTCGGGTCCCAGCGATCCACCAGAACCCCAGTCCGTCGTTCGTCGTGCAGACGGACCAATCCCAGGGTCGAGTCGGTGGTGATGGTTGCCGATACGACGCCGATGAGCTGGCCGTCCGATCCGGCAACCGGAACGCTGATCGAGAACTTGTTCAACGAATCGATGTGCGACTCATAGACACGCGAAATATGTACAGCGTCCTTGCCTCGCAGGCCAACCTTGCGCATGGCGCCGATGAAGTAACCCCGGCCGTGGAAGTCCTTGCCGGTGACGTCTCCCCCTCCCCCGTTATGCCTCCTGTTTTCCAGGGAAATTCCATCGGAGTTCAGGAGGTGGATCGTTTCAAATGGGAAAGGCTCCTCCGGACCCACGAAGCCGGTTGCTGGATCGCGGTATCGAGCAATGGCTCGTTTGAAATACGCTTGCAAGCCCTCGCCGCTCTCATTGAGCCGCCGCTTGCGCTCCTCCACGGGGTGTTCCTTGCGAACGGCCTGGATCCCTGGGTGGAGGAGCGCGTCGCGCAGCTCCGTGTCGTTTGCCATCTCCACGACCGGCTCGCTCCAGCGCTCCAGCTGCCAAAGCACGGTACTCGCCACACCGTGGGCCGCAAAGGCATTGCTTTTCAAGACTTCCTCTTCCAGACGCGCCGCGCGCGTGCGGGCGACCGCCAATGCCATGAAGAGGACATAGACCAGGAGCATGGCTGCTGTCACCAGCCAACCTGCCAGGGCGGGATAGCGCTTCGACCAGAGCCAGCCCCGTTCGACAAAGCTGCCGGGAGCGCCGACGAGCGGCTCATCCTTCAGCCAACGCTCCAGGTCATTGGCCAGGCCCAACGCCGATCCGTAGCGCGCTTGCGGATTTCGCTGGAGACACTTCATGCAAGCCCGCTCCAGCCGATGGTCGATCCGGGGATTCAAACTCCTCGGCGCGGGAGGTGTCTCCTTCTGGATGAGTTGCAGCGTTTCCGTTGGCGTGTCCCCTCGGATCGGTACTTGGCCGGTCAGCATTTCGTAAAGGACCACCCCAAGGCTGTAAATGTCGCTGGCCGTGGTCAATTCTCCGCCAGCCGCTGCCTCAGCGCTCATGTAGGTCGCTGTGCCGACAATGACTCCCCTCTCGGTCTTCACTGTGTCGGCAACCGAGCCGACCTCGCATCCGACTGCATGGTCGTCGGCAGGCCCAAACTCGAAGAGGGACTCCGGTTCTGGCAGCTGCTTCGCCAGGCCGAAATCAGCGACATGCGGATTGCCGTTCGGGTCGAGCAGGATGTTTCCGGGTTTCAGGTCGCGATGCAGAATGGCCCGCTGGTGGGCGTCGTGAACCGCCCGAGCGACCTTCACCATTAACTCAGTGGCCCACCGCTGGTGCCGACGGCTGGCCCGATCCTCCGGGGTGCAGCTGTGGAGACGTTCTGCAAGGCTACCGCCTTCGATAAACTTCATGACGAAGTAGTGCCGGTCCTCGTACTCACCGACACCATAGACCGGCACGATGTGAGCATGGTCGAGCTTGGCCATTCGCTGGGCTTCGGCCCAGAATCGCTGTACGTGTTCGGGAGATGACCATTGCTCCCCTCGAAGCAGCTTGATGGCAAAGAGGCTGTCGAGCTTCACGTGCCGAGCCTTGAACACCACGCCGAACGTGCCGCTGCCGATGACTTCCAGCAGTTCGTAATCACCGATTCTGGCAGGAGCGTCAACATTCCACCGATTGGCGTGCTGCTCCATGAAATCCCGATTGCGAAAAAACGCCTGTAGCTCCTCGGCTAGGTCGGGATGCCTCGTCAGGAGATCCTCGCGCGCGGGTGGGTGACCTTCCTCCACGACTCGCATGTAGTCGGCCAGGACTTTCTCCAGGCGGACATCGGCCTCAGCGGGTTCATGAGGGTGAGTAGACATGAATCACTCCGACTCTTGCATCAGGTTTCGCAATCGCTTCAGGCCCCGGTGCAGCAACCCAGCCACCGCCGGCTCGGTGCGCTGCAGCTGATCGGCCACCTCGGCTACCGACCAGCCGTTGAGGTGGTGCAACTCCACCGCAATGCGCTCGGCCTCGGGCAGTTGTACCAACGCCTGGACTAGCCGCAGTAGTTCTTCCTGCTTCATGGCCCGCTGGCTGGGCGACGACACATCAGCCACCGCCCAGCTATGGACCATGCGGACGGACTCATCGACAGCCTGCTGGAATGCTCTTTCCTTCGCGTCAATTCGGCCGAAATCGCGAATGGCGTCGCGCACGTCGTTGCGAAGCGCTGTCACGAGCCAAGGCAAGGGGTCCGATCCCCGGATTTGCTCTCGCTTTTCGTGGGCGCTGAGCAGCGTTTTTTGAACCACATCGGAAGGGTCGATTTTCGACCAAAGCCGGCGGTCCAGGTGCTTCCGGGCCAGGATGCGCAGGAACTCCCGATTGCGCTCCAGTTCCGGGTCCAGGATGTTGGGTTCTTGACTCATGAACAGCCCCTGAGCCTGTAGGCGCACGAACCAGCCAGATGGAGCGCGCGATCCGGAAAAATCGTCGGGATTCCCGGCTGTGCATCGATCCACCGTACTCGCTTCCCTCCCTGGTTGCATCGTTGTGAACCATTTGCATAGGTCTTGTCCTGGCGCGCTCCCTGGCCGCATTTCGTGCGCCCTAGTCCCAAGTGGCATCCATTCGGGTCGGAGTTGAGCGTTCCGGAGACCGTACTCATGGAATCATCCTCAATGGCGTTCCTGCAACTGTGCGCGGCCGGCTCGATTGTAGCAGCGGCAGTCTACCTGTTAATCCGCCAGGTTGAAGTCAGGCTCGTGCTCCTGGGTGCGGGCTTGCTGATGGCGACCAGCGCCGGCAAGCCGCTGACAATTTTCGATGCCTTCACCCAGGGAATGGCGGCCAGCCTGGTGGCGCCGATCTGTGCGGCGATGGGGTTCGCAGCGGTACTCAATGCCGCCCAGTGCGACCGCCATCTGGTCCAAGTTCTGCTGGTCCCACTTCGCCGAGTTCAGCGGCTATTGTTGCCGGGCGGCATCGTTGCCGCCTACGTCGTGAACGTGGCCGTGCCCAGCCAGGCCGCAGCAGCAGCGGCCATCGGTCCGATCCTGATTCCGCTGCTGCTGGCGGCCGGTGTCCGTGCAGAAGTGGCCGGTGCTGCCTTGCTCTTGGGGGCCTCGTTCGGCGGCGACTTGCTCAATCCGGGCGATCAGAACATCCAGGCCGTCGTGGGTGCAACCGGCGCGTCGGCCGCCGACCTGACTTCGCACCTTCTCCCGGCTGGCGGGGCTGGCGTCGTCGCGGCTGCTCTGGTATTCGCCGTTCTCAACCGGCGATCCCAGGCTCCAGCCGAATCGCCGAGTAAACTGGCAACGGCGGCTGATGCAGGGACCAACCAAACGCAGGAAAAACTGCCAATCAATCCCCTGAAAGCAATAGTTCCCCTGGTGCCGATCGGCTTGCTCCTGCTGGCGTACTCGGGCTGGGAGCCACTGGGCTGGCTGCTGGAAAGGACGCACGGTTCTGACAGTGCCAGCGTGAAGGGATGCTATCCCGTCGTTCGTGCCATGCTGATCGGCACCTTGCTCGCCGCTGTCGTCAGCTGGCGAGAAGTGGCCCAAATCCCCGGGCATTTTTTCGAGGGCATGGGCAACGGCTATCGCAAGATCATCTCGATGATCATCTCGGCCCAGTGCTTTGGCGCCGGCCTGACTGCCCTGGGCGTGTGCCGGAGTATCATGGGGCTGCTCGAAAGCGTTCCATCGGGAATGACCTTGCTTTCCATCTGCTTCCCGTGGGGACTGGCGATGTTGTCCGGTTCAGGCTCCGGGCCGATCTTCACCTTTGCCGAATCGTTCCTGAAGCATGCGGACGGGAGCCAGGACACCGCATTGCTCGGAGCCGTGACTTGCCTGGCCGGCAGCTTCGGGCGGACGATGTCGCCAGTGGCCCCCGTGGTCATCTACTGTTCTGCCCTGGTGGGGGCGTCGCCGATCGCACTGATCCGGCATCATCTGCCTGCCTTGCTCGCGGGTGCGGGTGTTGCTCTTGCCATGGTGCTCTTCCGCGCTTGATGGCAATCCGGGAGAGAGGCGAACCGTCCTTGTTGCGACATCCAGGTCGGTCTCTGGCCGGGGAGCCGTGAAGTCACAAGATGACCAGCTTCAGAATCCGCACGTTTGAGACGTTGCCCTTCTGTCGCGTCAGGCCGAAAAAGAAGCCGTGGGGATTGGGTGCTCAGGCGATACACCTTCTTCACCGAAATGGCGCGGCCCTGTGATTCCTGCCGTCGAATGAGAATGAAAACCGAAGTCTCCCAGTATTCCAAGTGCCGGAGAGTTGCGCGAGTCGGTCACGTCGACCGAAGCGTGGCGGAGCATTGCGCGCACCGATTCGCCCGACAGCTCTGGTACAAAAAGGCGACAACCAGCAGTGTCGCATGGCTGCTGTCTGCCTGAGCGTTGCCTGTCGTTTCGTTGTCGCCGGGGATACGGGGTGGGAGTGGTTGTGGACGCTCATCGCGCAGCCGTTTCCCCCATGTTGCCAAAGCGGTGCGTTGGTGCAAAGGCCATCGGCTACGGCGGGTCCGCTTGGCGGACAGGGTGTAAAATCCCAATAAAAACACCCTGTCCGCCAGGGGGAGAGCTTGGCGGACAGGGTGGGCCTGCCATCGTGGCAGGCTTGCGTTTCATCGCCGGGTCGCCCTGGGGATTACTCCCTGAAGTCTAATCACATTTGCTACACTACTAGTGCATTGTCAAACGACCTGTTGCGAGAGAGAAAATTGGGTGGCACGCCCTCGGTAGTGCCGGTTAATGAGGTCGTTTTGCAGCCAGAGGAGCTTGCCGAAAGCCCGCAGCGTGCGCACTTCTTGCTGCCGTTCCAGTCCCAGGCCGAGGATGGTGCTGGTCAGGGCATCGGCGACGAACCCCATCAAGGCGTTCATCTGCACCAGCGGCACGTCGATTTCCTTCGCCCCGGCCTTGGGGGTGTGCATCTTGCCCACCGTGTCGAGGTAGGCCGCCATCTTGCCGTCGTAGGGCTTCGTGACCAGGGCGGCGAGGTAACGGGCTAGGTGTTGCTTGCGGTAAGCGATCATCGGATGGTCCGGGGTCAGCTCGGCCAGGTCCTGGGGCACCGGCCCCTCGTAGCCGTACTGCCGGGGCAGGAAATGGCGCCAGGTGGCGTCGTAGGCGTGCAACTTCTCGTAGACCGCATCGACCAGGGCCGGTACCAGCGGAGCCAGGACCGGAGCCGCCCCGTGAATGGCGTCGATGTCTTCGAGGCCGAAGCCCACGAACTCGGTCAGATAGCCGAACCGATAAGCGAGATCGGACTCCAGGCGAGCTTCGTCGATCGTCTGCATGGTGGGTACTCCAGAAAGAGGAAGCTTGACGGCGGGGACCGCTTCCAGGACAATTGGATAATCTTGTCCTGTTTAGGCCCAAGATACTCCATCAATAAATGGATGGCAATATCCAGTTTTGAAGATTTCAGGACCAACGCCATGTTTTCCCAGACCGTGGAATACGCGCTGCGGGCGGTGGTGCATCTGGCTGCGGAGGCCCCGGCCCCTCGGACCACCGACCAGATCGCGGCGGCGACCCGCGTGCCCAAGGCGTACCTGTCGAAAGTCTTGCAGGGCCTGAGTCGAGCGGGCGTGGTGCATTCCCAGCGGGGCATCGGCGGCGGGATGACCCTGACCAAGGACCCCGCGTATCTGACGATCCTGGAAGTAGTGAATGCGGTGGAACCGCTGGGGCGGATTCGGGTGTGTCCGCTGGGCCTGGCGGCGCACGGGGTCCGCCTGTGCCCGCTGCACCGGCGGATGGACAATGCCCTGGCGGCCGTGGAAGTCGCCTTTGCTCAGACGACGCTGGCGGAAATCCTGGCCGAACCCACCGACAGTCCGCCCCTGTGCGAGGTCCCGTCGAAACTCAAGGTGAGACGCTGATCGGGCCATTGTCTTCGTGCCTGTGTCCAGCGTGCGGCCGGGCGCCGCACTCGTGGACCGCCGGGGAAGGCTCTGTC
>JAGVLI010000824.1 GCA_020054355.1 Planctomycetales bacterium
CAGCGCATCACCGGACCCTGGCCGATCTCGGTCGATGCCCCGGTCTCGCCGCGCTACTGGTACGCCGCCGCCAAGGTCTTTCTCGAAGCCGCCGGCCGGTCGTTCTCCGATGCGCAGTACATTCCGAGCGTCATTGCCGTGCGGTTGGGCTGGTGCCCGCGCAGCGTCGAGCAAACGGAAGAAATCCGGGCGGCGAACTGGGCGCAGAACGTTTACCTCAGCCCCGCCGATGCCGGCCGTTTCTTCGCCTGCGCGGTGCAGGCCCAGGCGGAATTGCCCTGGGCGGTGGTCTACGCCACCAGCAAGCCGGTGGATCGCGAATTGGTGGACCTGATGCCGTCGCGCCAGTTGCTCGGCTATGTGCCGCGCGACACCTGGCCGCAGGGAATCTAGTGCAGGCTTCAGATCGATCCCACGGTCAGTGTCAATTTCAGATGCCTCGGTCCGCACAGCGGACCCTACGCAGTTTCGTAGGGTCCGCTGTGCGGACCGACCCGGCTACTCCGGATAGTTGCGGTGTTGCTCCGTCAACAGCGGCGCCATCATCTCCGCCAGCGTGATGTGGCCCATGTAAGCCGGGTGCCCTTCGTTCGCCAGCCAGGCCCAGGCAAACGGCTCACCTCGATAATAGGCCAGCTGGGTGATGTCGGCGGCGGCGACCTTTTCTTCCTCCACCAGTTCCTTGAGCGCCTTCGCGATCTCCGGTTGCAGCTTGGCGATGCCGCCGATCGGCGTCGGACTCATGAGGATGATCTGATCGGTCTTGGTCTTCGCGCGGGCGATCAGTTTCTTCATGTCGGCTTTCCAGGTTGCCAGTGGCGTCTTGGCCCAGCTCAGGTCATTGGCGCCGAACTCCAGAATGACCAGATCGTTCGGCCCGGCCTCGTCCACGACTTCCTTGTCCACGACCTTGAGCGCTTGCGCCGCGGTCCAGCCGCCGTGACCGTGCTGGATGGGAGTAATGCCCTGATAGCCGAAGTGCTGCTCGGCCAGCCGCGCCAGGTGTGCGAAGTAGAGGAACGGCACGCCGTCCGCTCCCTTGACGTTCCAGGTGCCGCGCGACATTTGCGCGCCGGCGGTCACGGAGTCGCCCAGCGCGATGACCTTGAACGGTTGCTTCGCCTTGGCCCGCGCGCGGGTCTTCGCCAGGTGCTCGATGCCGAAAAGAATCTCCTTGCTGGAAATGGCGGCATCCGGCCCGCTCTGTGGCTCGATCTTCGGCTGCGGCTCGAACTGCGGCGACTCGGTGCCGATGCGGTCGAGGATCAGCCAGGTCTTTTCCTCGATCGGTCCCTGCACCGTCACCAGCAGCTGGAAGCCCAGGCGCGGCTTGTCGCGGCTGGTGCCGAGCTTCTCCCAGGGAAAATCGAGCTTTTTCCACTCGGTGCCCACCTCGGCCGGAATGTTGCCAACCTTGATGGTCAACTTCCTCGACGCCTTGGCATAGAGGGTGATGCCGGCGCTGCCGGCCGGATAGGCATCCTTTTCGTAAGCAACTACGCCCTTGCTGCCCTTCTCGAAGACGCACTTCATGGCCACGTCGCCGGTCACGGAATCCTTGGTGGCCCAGACGCGCGTCTTGAGCGGCAGGATGTCTTCCTTCTTGCCCAAGTCGGGACAGAACCACATGCCGGTGCGGTTCTCGGTGTTGCCCTGGGGCATGTCGAGCGGGGTAAAGGTCACGTCGGCCGCCGTGGCAGGACCAAATGCCGCGACTGCCAGCAACCAGGCCAGGATGGCTCGCCGACTTTTCATGCGCAACTCCATTTCATGGTTTCTTGCGGAAATCGTTCGGTGGATGGCGCGCCCAGGAAGCAGCCGCGAAAAAAGAGCCATGACTAGCTGACAGCTATCAGCTGATAGCTGTCAGCTAGTCATGAAATGAATTCGCCCGACCATTGCTGGTTCCGGCTCATCGCCGCTCGTAGCTGCGCGCCCCCGGCCGTTCCTGCTCGCCGACGTTCTCGCGCAGCTTCTCGTTCGATAGATCGCGGTACGCTTGCTTGTCGCTCTCGATGCGCGTGAGCAACTGGGCGAACGCCTCGTCCACTTTCCGCAAGCGTTTCAGGCCTTCTTCGAGGATTTCCCAGTCGCCCTGCGAGCCTTCGCCGCCGGGCTGGAAGTCCTGCTGGCGCTTTTGCAGGTGGTCGCGCACCGCCGGCGTCTGCTCGCGATAGCGCGGCGCTTGCTCCGCGATGCGGTCAATGGCCTGGAAGAACTCGTTGCGTGCCTGTTCCAGCTGGTTTTGCCGTTCCTGGCGCGGCTTGCCGGCTACCTTCCGGAACGTCTCGCTGGCCTGGGCATACTCGCCTTCCAGACCTTGCAGCCGTTCCTGGAGGGTTTCCAGCGGCTTCATCGCCTGGCGGCGCTGGGTGCGCGCCGTGTCGAGGGCCTGCTTCGCGGCGGTGGCCAGGCGTTCCACGTCGTCCCGCATCTGCTTCAGCCCCTGCACGTGCAGGGAGAGCGTGCGGCGCGCGCGCGCCAGGCGCGGCACGGCGGCGCGATACTGCTCGGTGTCTTCCTTGCTGGTGAAGATGCCGGGCTTCTCGTCGGTGAACTGTTTGATGACCTTCAGCAGCGAATCCAGTTCGCGCTGGGCGAGCGTCGCGGTCAGCTTCAGGCTTTCGTCCAGCCGTTCGGCCGTTGCCTGGCGTTCCTCGACGACCGGGCTGGGGTTGTCCCGCAGTTGATTGATCTCGGCCTGCAGCCGCTCTTGCTGATTCATCCAGATCTTCTCGCTGCGGTCCAGGTCGCTGTCGCGGTACAGTTGCCCGTGGCGCGCCAGCCGCGACAACTGCTTCGTGCTCTTCGAGCCGTGCGGCTTTTCGCCGACGCGGTTGTAGGCTTCGACCAGCGGATTGATGATGTTCCGCAGGTCGTCGTGCAGGGCGCTCAGCGTCTGCAAGTTCTGCCGGTCCTGGACGACTTCGGGATCGTTCGGGTCGCCCGCTTCCGGCTTGCCCAGCCGCAGGGCCTTGACGGCGGCCTGCATTTCCAGCTGCACCTGGCGGAACGAACCGTAGAACTCGCCGAGATCGCCGTACATCTGCCAGCACTTGCCCAGGTCTTCCGGCGCCTGCTGCAACTGGTCCACCAGGCCCTGGATGGTGCGCAGCCGCTGCCGCCAGGTGGGCGCCAGCCGCACCGCCTTGTCGATCAGCGGACGGAGCTTGCTGATGTCCGGCCGCTTGACCTGTGGGGCGCGTTCCTGACGCGGCGGGGCGCGGTTCGGATCGGGCTGGCGTGGCTCCTTCATGCCGCGAATGACCTGGCGGGCGGATTCATCGTCGAGCAGGCGGTTTTTCAGGAACGGATGTTCCAGGGCCTCTCGCGGGGTCGGCCGTTTCTTCGGGTCCGGGTGCATCAGCCAGTTGACGAAATCGACGTAGTCGGTGCCGACGCCATGCACGCCCGGTTGCTTCTCGCGGTCGCCCTTCGGGTTGACGACCTTGGACGACGGGCGGTCCTCGCTGCCCGGCTGCAAGGGCCGCATCGGGTTGTCGCCCTTGGCGCTCTCGGCGTACTGGTAGGCGTTGAGCATCCAGGCGTACTGGTTTTGCTCGTCGCCCGGCTTTTTCGGCACGTTGTAGTTGAAGCTCTCCTTCTCGCCGACCCGGAAGGTGCTGGACCCGACGGCGAAGACGTCGCCCTTGGGGTCGCCTTCCAGCCCGTCGTGCGTGATGTAGCCGGGCGTGTAGGCCGGGGCGCGCTGGCCTTCCTCGATCGCGCCGCCCATGTCCATGAGCTTGACGTTGCCCTCGCCGTCGTACATCAGGTTTTCGGGCTTGACGTCGTTGTGGCGGATGCCCAGGCCGTGCATGTGGTCCAGACCCTGAAGCATGCCGATCAGCGAGTGCTGGATCGCGCCCCAGTATTCCTCCTGCTTGATCTGGCCCTGCTTGAGCTGTTCGGACAGCTGCTTCATGGCGCCTTTCATGTCGCCGCCCGGCAACGACTCCATGACCATGCCCGGCTCGCCATTGATCGTCTGCCGGCCGAGGACGCGGGCGATGTTCGGATGATCGCCGACTTTCTCGTAGTACTCCACCTCTTGCTTCAAGCCCTTCATGCTGTGGAAGGACTTGAACACCAGCGGCGGATCGTCGTCGCTCGTCCGGTTCAGGGCGTACACCCGGCCCTGGCCGCCCGACCCCAGTTCCTGGCCCTGGGTATAGTGGCTGATGTCGATGCTCTCTTGCCAGTGCTTGCTGGCGAGCGCACTGCGGACGTTGCGTTCCAGTTCCTCGGCGGCGGCCAGCATCTCGGACTCGACCGCATCGTCCGAGCAAGCGTTTTCGAGGCGCTGGAACTCCTTGACCAGGGGCGCGGCGCGCTTCGGGGCCCGGTTGTTCAGCTCATCCAGGAGCGGGCCGATGTGCCGCAGCTGCTCTTTCAGGGCCTGCTGGTAATCCTCCTTCGTGACGCCCTTGTCCTTGCTCTTTTGAAAACGGACGATCAATTCCTCCACCGCGTCCAGGCCCTTCAACGCGGACTCGTAGCTGCCTTCCTGGGCCTCTTCGACCGCGCGGTCGTAGCGCTGCCGGAGGAACTTGTGCGGCCCGGCGCCGAATTCCCCTAACGCGGTCTGCACTCGGCCCGCCATTGCGTCGGCCCGCTCCTGCCACTTGCCCGCGAGCGGATCGACCTCCGGTTCTTCGTTATCGCGTTCTTCGAGTTGCGGTTCCTGGTAGTCGTTCTCCGACTTGCCCTGGACGAACTCCGCTTGCAGCGTGACGCCGGCTTCCTTCTGCGCGATTTCGCGCACCAGGGTCTTCCAGCGGGTCGCGGGCGATTTCGGCGTCTCGAAGACGACCTTGCCCTGGTCGCCGAGATAGCAGGTGCCGGACACCACGGCGGTGCCGCCGCTCTGTTTCTTGGCCGATTCGATCCTTGTCTTCGGCACCTTGCGCCGGCTGACAAGCAGCACGCCCTTGGCGCCGCCGCCCTTGAGAACCAGGGCGAAGAACATCCGCTTTTCGGGCTTGGCTCGCTTGGCCAGTTGCAGCGCCTGGGCCAGTTCCTTATTTGGCATGATGCACCTCTTCGACGAAACGTTTGGCAGCCCCGCAGCGGCTCCCGTTCATTTTACAATGGCGATCCTCCCTGTGTCAGACTACGCCGGCGCGGCCTCGAAAGTCCACGCTTCCCGGCCAATAAGGAAGCCGAATACGAGCCAGCCCCGTTCACGGGGCTGGCCGCGCAGCGGTGTAGGCCCGCCGTTCACGGCGGGTAGGGGAATGAGAGAACCTTCGATTTCGACTGCCTCCAAACAGCGAGCCCCGTTCACGGGGCTTCTCGCGGTTCGGCTTGAGCCTCACGGCAACCCGTGGCTGAAGCCCAACGGCAAGAAGCCCCGTGAACGGGGCTTTGGGATCAGAGTCATTCGTGTGTTGATTCGTATTTCTCAAAACCCGTCGTGAACGACGGGCCTACACCGCTGCGCGGCAAGCCCCGTGAACGGGGCTTCAGTTCGGTGAGACTAGCCGAAAAAAGCAGAGACCAATGCTCCCTCTCTTGCCAGCGGCGGCAGGCTTTTCGGCTCCCGGTTTATTTCGCTTGCAACTGACGGACCAGCCACTGATCCGGACTTTCCACTTTCGAGCCGGTCGCCACGATTTGCAGCCGGTCATCCGCTTTGGCTGCCGAATAGCCCGCGCGCACCGGCTTCAACACCGCCGCCAGCGACTCACCCGCGACCGGACGATTCAGGCCGTCCACCAGTGCTTCGAGGCGCAATGGACGGGGCGCTAGCGCTGCCGTCAGTTCGGGCAGGTCGCCGACGGTCAGCACGCCCGGCACGGCGGCATCGTGCGGCAAGTAACAGCACGGACCCTGCAATGCCGATTGATAACTGCTCAGTCCGCCGCGCACCTGGACAGCCCGGATGTCATCGTCGAAGAGCGCGCCGAGCATGGCCAACAAGCCGCCGAGCGGTTCGGGCTGGTGCGGGCGGTTATCGCTGCCGTGCGGCACCACGAAAGCGCGCTCCGCTGGATTGACCGGCGCGAACGAATCGCCCCAGAGCGCGATGCGCTTGCCGTCGATTTCGGGACGTTGCCGGAGGTGTTCGAGCACCGAACGCAAGTCCCGCAGCCGGGCGCCGAGCAGCGTCTGACCGATCAGCAATCCGGACGCCGATAGTGAAGTAGCCTGGCTGCGCGCTTCGCGTCCGCCAGTGGGGGCGCTCTCGCCGACGCCGCGCACGTCGGGCAAGCAGACGGCGACGCCTTGGGCCAGTAAGCCGGCGATAGCGTCCGTGCGTTGCTTGAGGAATTCCTGCTTGTCGGCCTGGGCGATGGCGACCGTCACGGGCACACGGACGCCGCTCGACCGTGGCGGCAGCAGCAACAGCATCGGCACC
>JAGVLI010000728.1 GCA_020054355.1 Planctomycetales bacterium
AGGAACTGGCCAGCGACAGGGCGCCGACGGCGACGGCCGACTGGCCCAAGAAATCCCGACGGGAAAGCGGCAACATGGTTGATACTCCGGATGAGCGCGGGTTCTGCCTTGGAGCGCCCGCGATTCTATCACGGCGCAGGACGGCAGACAATCAACCGGCATCCGGTTCTTCGCTTGCTTGCCCGCTTGCGGCTTAGCAGGCATAGGGCGGGTCGAGCGCACTCGCGCTGACCCACCGAAAGTGGATGCGGTTGGCGGCGCGACGGTGGGTCAGCGCGAGTGCGCTCGACCCACCCTACGCTGGGAGGTGGCTTCCGAGGAGAGGAAAGCCGCTGCGCTCACGGCAGCAAGTCCTGCACGGGAATCAGCGCCACCTGCTGGCCGCTCAGAATGAAGGGCACGGCATCGGCGGCGGTGTAATCCTGACGCTGCCGGTACTGCGGCGCGGCGTCCGGCCCGGTGGGGTCGGTGTGGACCTCGACCTGCCGGTCCACCAGGTTGATGATCCAGTAAATCACGATGCCGGCCCGCGCGTAGAGCCGGGCCTTGTCGCCGCGATCCAGATTGGGCGTCGAATCGGCGACTTCGATGAGCGTGCCGATGTCTGATGGGCCGGGATGGCGCGTTTCGCAAGTCCGCTCATCGCCCCGGACAACTGCCAGGTCGGGTTCCGGCTCGCTGTCGAGCGTCGTGATTCCGGATTGGGTACGAATGTCCCAACCAATCGGCAGGCGACGTTCAATCTGCTTCTGAGTACGGCGCAGGCTGGTATCGTGGGGCGGATTGCGTGCCATTTTCTGAACGATCCATCCTTCCAGGAGTTCCACTTTATTGTCTTCGGTGAAGACGCCTGATTGAATCATGCGATGGTATTCCGCCACCGTGAAGCAGTGCAGCGGCAGGTGCGGCGGCGGCAGGGCGAAACTCAGAGCGACCGGCGCGACGGGAGCGGCAATCGACATCGGATGATCCTCGAACGACAGCAACATCAAGCAACCGTATTGTCCTGCCGCACTCCTGCCCTGTCAACGCGGTTGCGAACCCGCTCCCGGCCCGCTACAATTCGCTTGATTCGGCCAATTTTCGCCACCGACCCAGGGTCGCCATGTCGTTCGACGGACTCAAGCAGGTCATCGAGAAATACTGGGGCTTTCGCACGCTGCGGCCGCTCCAGGAGCCGGCCATGCGCGCCGTCCTCGACGGCCGGGATTCCCTGGTCGTGCTGCCCACCGGCGGCGGCAAGTCGCTTTGCTATCAAGCTCCCGCCGTGCTGCGCGGCGATACCACCGTGGTCGTCTCGCCGCTCATCGCCCTGATGAAAGACCAGGTGGACGGCCTGCAAGAGTGCCAGGTGCCCGCCATCCAGATCGACAGCTCGCAGTCGGCCGACGAACGTTTTTCCTACGAGATGGACATCCGCCAAGGGGCGATCCGCCTGCTGTTCGTCTCTCCCGAACGGCTGGTGACGCCGAACTTCCAGGCCCTGCTGCGGCAGATCAACGTCAAGACCTTCGCCATCGACGAGGCCCACTGCATCAGCCACTGGGGCCACGATTTCCGCCCCGAATACCGGCAGATGAACCAGCTCAAGGACTGGTTCCCCGGCGCTGCCATCCACGCTTACACGGCGACGGCCACCGAGAGGGTCCGCCAGGACATCTGCGAGCAGCTGCGGCTGAGCAAGCCCGAAGTGCTGGTCGGCAACTTCGATCGGCCGAACCTGACCTACCGCGTCACGCCGCGCTTCGAGCTGACGGCCCAGGTGCTGGAAGTCCTCCAGCGCCACCCGAACGAACCGGGCATCATCTACTGCATCCGCCGCAAGGACGTGGACGAGCTGACCGCCGAGCTGAAGGCCAAGGGCATCGACGCCAAGCCGTATCATGCCGGCATGTCGCCGGAGGCGCGCAAAGCCTCGCAAGACGCCTTCGTGCAGGAACACTGCAACCTGATCGTGGCGACCGTCGCCTTCGGCATGGGCATCGACCGCTCGAACATCCGCTTCGTGCTGCACACCGGCATGCCCAAATCGTTGGAGCACTATCAGCAGGAAACCGGCCGGGCCGGCCGCGACAGCCTGGAAGCGGAGTGCGTGCTGCTGCATTCCGGCAGCGATTTCATGATCTGGAAGTTCCTCATCGAGAAATCGGCCGAGGAAGGTCAGGCGGACGAGAAGTACGTGGCCAGCGCCTTGCAGCACTTGCGCGACATCCAGCACTACTGCACGGGGACCGTGTGCCGGCACAAGGCGCTGGTGCAATACTTCGGCCAGAAGTATCCGCCGGCAGCCTGCCTGGCCTGCGACGTCTGCCTGGGCGACCGGGAGACGACGCCCGATTCCGCCGTGCTGGCGCAGAAAATCCTGTCCTGCGTGGCGCGGGTGAAGGAGTCCTTCGGCATCAACCACGTCGCCCAGGTGCTGCACGGCGGCAAGGCGGAAGCGGTCAGCAAGTACGGTCACGAACAGCTCAGCACGTTTGGGTTGCTGAAGGAACATCCCCGGCCCGTCATCCAGGACTGGATTCGCCAGCTGGTCTCCCAGGGGCTGCTGCTGCAAGCGGGCGACGAGTACCCAGTCTTGAAGCTCAACGCCGCTTCCTGGGAAATCATGAAGGGCAAGCGCGAGGTGAAGCTGTTTCAGCCGGTGGCGCGGAAAAAGGAAGGCGCCCCGGCGAAATCGCAGGCCGACATGGCCGCCTGGGAAGGGGTGGACCGCGAGCTGTTCGAGGCA
>JAGVLI010000234.1 GCA_020054355.1 Planctomycetales bacterium
CCAGGCCGCGTTCGTCGCGCTGCCGGAAGGCCGGATCGTGGCGCTGGATTTGAGCGTGCCCAGCGCTCGCTGAGTCATACCAATCGGCAAACCGCCGCGTTATAAACGGCGACACCCTCCGCCCCTGCTCATACCGCCGATCGCTCCCGATACCGTTCGAGGTGTTGCACATGGCCAAGAGCGTGCTGTCCCACCCGCACCGGACCTGGCTCCAGGGCGAGCTAAACTCCTGGCAGACACAAGGTCTGATTTCGCCGGACCAGGCGGAGCGCATCCTCGATCTCTACGAATCGCCGGCGGAGATTGCCGACCGGCAGAAGTCCGTGGCGCTGTTCGTGCTGATCGGTCTGGCTGCGTCGATGATCGGCCTCGCCGCCCTGCTGCTGATCGGCTACAACTGGAGCGTATTACCCGCCGCCTTCAAGTTGGTGCTCATCTTCGGCGCTGTCATCGGCACCCATGCCGCCGCCTTTCATCTCCGCTTCCGCGCCGAATGGCGCGGGCTTTCAGAGGTCGTCTTCTTTCTGGGCTGTCTGCTCTACGGCGCGGGCATGGGGTTGATCTCGCAGATCTTTCACGTCAACTCCCACTTGCCCGACGGCCTCTGGTGGTGGGCCTTGGGCGTGCTGCCCTTCGCGCTCCTGCTCGATACCATGCTGCTGCACCTCTTGCTGACCGCCTTGCTGGCCCTGTGGGTCGGCGTGGAAGTGATCGGCTTTCCGCACGTGGGCGGCTGGCTGTTCGGCCGCTGGCGGTGGCTGCCCAATATCGCCCTTAGCCTGCCGTTCCTGACCTTGCCCGGCTTCGTCTGGGCCTATCGCAAGGGTTCGCCCGCCACGCTCGGCCTGTACGCGCCGCTGCTGGCCTGGTGGCTGCTGCTGTTGCCGCTTGCTTTTCATCGCGAGTTCTATCCCATCTACCTGATCGGCGCGATCGGCGGCCTGATGCTGGTCGTGGCCGAGAGCCATCCGGCCGGCAGCCGGTTTGCCATTCCGTATCGTTTGTACGGCGTGCTGATCTCGGCGGGCATCCTGATTCCGCTGAGCTTTCACGCGGTCAACAAGGAACTGGCCCGCGACCCCCACTTGCTGGCCGGGATCATCCAGACGGGCGGTATCATCCTGGGCACGGTCGCGGCGGTGGCTGCGGGTGTCTGGCTGAAGCGCCGCGCGGAAACCGAGGCCAACCCGTACCAGGACGAACTGCTCGCCTTCGTCAGCCGGCAATGGCTGCCCCTGTGCGTCCAATTGCTCATGGCGTTTCTGGCTTCGTGGACCGTGCTCTTCGGTCAGGTCGCCGACCGCGATTTCACCGCCATCGTGCCGACCGTGCTGGCCAACGCCGCGATGATCGGCTTCGCCTTCTGGCTGATGCGCGTGGGCTTGAACGAGGACCGGGGCCTGCCGTTCGCCGCCGGCGTGGGCTTCTTCCTGCTGTGGGCCGTGCTGCGCTACTTCGACCTGTTCGGCAACCTGGGCGGCATTCTCGGCGCCTCGTGTCTGTTCTTCCTCTGTGGCTTGGCGTTGCTGGGCGTGGCGCTCTACTGGCGCCGCCGGAAGGAGGTCCGCCATGCAGTCTGAAGCGTATCCAGTCGCCGAGGCATTGCCCTTGCGCCGCCGGGACCGCTGGCTCTCCTGGCTGAAAGGCCGGGAACGCGGCCTGCTGCTGGCGGCGGTCGGTCTGCAGGTGTTCGTGCTGCTGGCGCTGACCGTCATGCGCATCATCATCCTGGCACGGGGCGAAACCGTGCTGCTGCGGCTCACGTCGCTCAACTGGCGCGACCAGTACCGCGACGACCATGTGATCCTGAACTACGAGTTCAGCCAGCTGCCGCCGGCCGGCGTTCAGGGACTGGTGCCCAACGCCCCGGACCTGTGGCGCGACCGGACGGTTTACGTGACTTTGATCCCCGACAACGACGGCCGGCACTGGCGCATCGGCACGCTGAGCGTCAACCGCCCGACCACCGGCGTCAAGTACATCCGGGGCCAGGTCAAGGACTGGCGCCGGCTGGAATGCGGCATCGAATCGTACCTCCTGCCGCCCGGTCAGCGGTCGGACTACGAACGAGCGGCGCGCGAGGGCCGACTTTCGGCCGAAGTGTCGCTGACGCCGGATGGACAGGCTGCCCTGCGTGAGCTACACCTGGAGTAATGAACAACTTCCTGATTTACGGCGCGACGGGCTACACCGGCGAACTCATCGCCCGCGAGGCGGTTCGACGCGGTCTGAAACCGACGCTGACGGGCCGCAACCGCGAAGCCGTCACCAAACTCGCGAACGAATTGCAGCTGCCAGCCCGCATCTTCAACCTCGACGACCCCGCCGCCCTCGATGCCGGCTTGCGGGGCATGACCGCCATCCTGCACTGCGCCGGCCCGTTCGCGCACACCTTTCGAGCCGTGGCGGATGCCTGCCTGCGCACGAAAACACACTACCTCGACATCACCGGCGAGATTGCGGTCTTCGAGGGACTGGCGGCCCGCGACGCTGAAGCGAATGCAGCAGGCGTCATGCTGCTGCCCGGCGTCGGTTTCGACGTGGTCCCGTCCGATTGCCTGGCTGCCCATCTCAAACGCCGACTGCCGAGTGCCACGCACCTGGCACTGGGCATGCACACCGTCGGTGGCATGTCGCGCGGCACGGCCACGACCATCGCGGAGAACCTGCATCGCGGCGGGGCGATTCGGCAGCACGGCAAGATCGTGCCGGTGCCGGCTGCCTACCGCACGCGCGACATCGACTTCGGCACGGGGCCGTTGTCCGCGATGACCATTCCCTGGGGCGACGTGTCCACGGCGTATCACAGTACGGGCATTCCGAACATCGAAGTCTACATGGCAGCGCCCAAGGGACAGCAACTCGCCGCGAAGCTGAGCCGGTACGCGAAATGGCTGCTCGGCTCGTCGTGGGTGCAGAATTATCTGAAGAAGCGGATTCGCGACCGGCAGCCCGGACCATCGCCGGAACAGCGGGCCAACGGCAAGACCTATCTCTGGGGTGAAGCGACGGACGATGCGGGGCAGAAGGTTGTCTCCCGGCAAAGTGGGCCGGAAGGCTACACGCTGACCGCGCTCGCCGCGTTGCTGGTAACAGAGAAGGTGCTGGCAGGGGAAGCGCCGCCGGGCTTTCAAACACCGGCGAAGGCGTATGGCCCAGACCTGGTGCTGGCGATTCCTGGGGTAGTGCGCGAGGATGTAGAGTAGCTCGCCGCTCCGCGGCGGCACGCGGCGCTGCTGCGACTATCCGGCCGGCGGCTCGTCACCGAGTCTATCGCAATGCGTGTGAATCCAGAGATGGGTGAATCGATACACCGCATACCAAAGAACAGCCGCCGCAACCAGGACCAGCGGAGCCAAGATCAGGTTGTGTGCATGGCACTCCAGCAATCGTAATGGCTGCTTGACGCCGATTTCGGGGGCGAGGAAATTGCTCCAGAGTGTTCCCAGCAAAGCCCAAAACGAACCGCTGTCAGTCAGAATCTCGCGATACCCAACGTCAGTGACGCTCCAGATCGGCAGCACCGACGCGACCAACAGAAACAATAATGCGCTGCCCCCGGCGACCCGCACCGGGTAGTTTGGCGGTTTACTCTGGATGTCGATTTCATCCATTGGTTCACGCCAGAATATTCGCGCCAAAGGTCATCGCAAAGGTGTCAGGAACCTTAATAGGGTGCCGTTTCGATCCATTCGGGCAAAATGTAAAGTGGCGAGAGTCATTGCTGGCGCCCATCGCACAACCACTTCCCACATCCTGCCAAAGCGAGCTGCGTGCGTTCAAGGGCAATCGGGCACGACGGGTCAATTTGGCGGACAGGGTATAAAACCCCAATAAAAACACCCTGTCCGCCAGGGGGAGAGCTTGGCGGACAGGGTCGCGCCGGGCGCCAGGGCACCCGGCGCGGAAGTCTCCGCGGAGCCATCACGCCAGAATATCCTTGATAATCTCGCCATGCACGTCGGTCAGGCGCATGTCCCGGCCGCCGAAGCGATAGGTCAGCTTCTTGTGGTCCATGCCCAGCAGGTGCAGCATGGTGGCGTGCAGGTCGTGCATCTCCACCTTGTTCTCGACGACGTAGTAGCCGTAGTCGTCGGTCTTGCCGTAAATCGTGCCGCCCTTGACGCCGCCGCCCGCCAGCCAGACGGTGAAGCCGAAGGGGTTGTGATCGCGGCCGTCCGAACCCTGCGCCATCGGCGTCCGGCCAAATTCGCCGCCCCAGAGCACCAGCGTCGAATCGAGCAGGCCGCGCGCTTTCAGGTCTTTCAGCAGGCCGGCAACGGGCTTGTCGGTGGCGCGGGCGTTGTTCTCGTGGCCGGACTTCAGGTTGCCGTGCTGGTCCCAGCGATCAGCGCCCACGTGCGGGCACAGCACCTCGATGAAGCGCACGCCCTTTTCGATCAGCCGGCGGGCCAGCAAGCACTGCTTGGCGAAGATCTGCGTCTGCTGATAGGGGTCGCTGAAGCCGTAGAGGTCGCGGGTGGCCTTGCTTTCGCCCTCGAACTTCAAGAGGTCGGGCACCGCCGTCTGCATGCGGAAGGCCAGTTCGTAGTTGGCGATGGCCGATTCCAGCTGGTCTTCCTTGCCGAGTCGGTCGAGCAAGCCCTGATCGAGCTTGCGCAGCAGGGCCAGCTTCTTCTCCTGCATCACCGGGCTGGCTTCACGGCGTTGCAGGTCGGCCACCGGGTTCGGGCCATGCTGGAACAGTGAACCCTGGAACGAAGCAGGCAAGAAGCCGCTGTTGAAGCAATCGAGGCCACCGGGCGGGATCAGACCGCTGTCCAGGACGATGAAGCCGGGCAGTTCCTGGCATTCGCTGCCCAGGCCATACGTCACCCAGGAACCCATGCTCGGCCGGCCCTGCTGGCCGTGGCCGGAATGGATGAAGTAATTCGCGTTGGTATGCTCGGAGAAGTTCGAGGTCATCGAGCGGATGATGGCCAAATCGTCCACGCATTCGGCGACGTGCGGGAACAGGTCGCTGACGGGAATGCCGCTCTTGCCCCGCTTCTTGAAGGGCCACGGCGACTTCATGACCTTGCCGACGTTGTTGAACTGCGTCGGCGGCACCGCCATCTTGATGGGCTGGCCGTGTTCGGCGTCCAGGCGGGGCTTCGGGTCGAAGGTATCGACCTGCGACGGCCCGCCGTCCATGAACAGGAAGATGACGTTCTTCGCCTTCGCCGGATGATGCGTCTTGCCGACCGCTTGCGGTTTAGCACCGAAAGCCGGCTCGTTCAGCAGCGCCGACAGGGCCAGCGCCCCGAAGCCATTAGCGCACTGGCGCAACATCTGACGGCGCGTGGGCGGCGGTGCGAGAAAGCGGTGGCAGTGCATGGTAATATCAACCCCCCCATCGTTTAGCCGCGAGCCGAAGGCGAGCGCTGGCGAGAGCGCTCGCCTCCGGCTCGCGGCTAAACAAATTTGCTTCAATTGACGAAGATGAACTCTTTCACATTGAACAGCACATGGCAGAAGTCCGTCCACACCCGCAAATCGTCCGGGTTGCCATAGAGCTTGCCCTGTTCGCTGACGAAAGCCAGCCCTTCCTTGACCTCGGCTTCCAGCGGTAGCCGGGCGAAGGCTTGCACGTAGAGCTTCTCGATACGTTCCTGCGGCGAGAGCTTCCCTTCGGCCAGCGAGCGCTTGGCCCAGAGCTGCGCCTGTTCCGCCACCAGTGGGTTGTTCATCAGGATCAGCGCCTGGGCCGGCACGTTCGATGAGGTGCGCTTGCCGATGGTGGTGAACGGGATCGGATAATCGAAGGCCAGGAACATCGGAGTCAGGAAGTTGCGGCGGACGTTGATGTACAGGCTGCGCCGGCCGTTGCCGTCGAGCGGCCCGGACACGCCCGGCCGACCACGACCGCTCATGTGCGGCGTCAGGTGGGGCATCACGCCGGGGCCGTAGAGCTTCGGGTCGAGCCGGCCGCTGACGGTCAGCAGACTGTCGCGGATCGCTTCCGCTTCCAGGCGGCGGATCGGCATGCGGTGCAGCAGCTTGTTTTGCGGGTCGGCTTCCTCCGCTTTGACATCGTCGGGTTTGCTGGCCATCTGATAGGTGCTGGAGAGCAGCATGAGCTTGTGCATTTGCTTGATCGACCAGCCGCGCTTGACGAACTCCGTCGCCAGGAAATCCAGCAGTTCCGGATGCGACGGCGCTTCGCCCAGCACACCGAAGTTATCGACGCTGCGGACCAGCCCTTCGCCGAAGTGATGTTTCCAGAGACGATTGACCATCACTCTCGCGACCAGCGGGTTCGTCGGATCGACCAGCTTGCGCGCCAGCTCCAGCCGGCCGCTGCCTTGCTTCGGCGCGGGTTGCTCCA
>JAGVLI010000083.1 GCA_020054355.1 Planctomycetales bacterium
GCTTGCCGCTGAACGAGGTGCGCGCCGCCGGCATCGGTTTCGGCGGCCCCGTGGACGATGCCACGCACACGGTCATCAAGTCGCACCAGATCGAAGGCTGGGACGATTTCCCGCTGCAAGACTGGATTTCCGATGTAGTCGGCTTACCCGCGATTCTCGGCAACGACGCCGATTGCGCCGGCCTGGCCGAAGCCCTCTTCGGCGCGGGCAAGGGCCTGTCGCCGATCTTTTACATCACGATCGGTTCGGGCATCGGCGGCGGGTTGATTATCAACGGGGAGATTTATCGCGGCTGCGGACGCGGGGCGGCGGAGATTGGACATCTCACGATCTGGCCAAACTACAATTCTCGGGTCGGCAAAGTAACTCTGGAAGGATATGCCTCGGGCTGGGGGATTTGTGACGAGGCAAGGCACTGGCTCGGTAGTGATGATGGTATGGAAGAACTTGAAAGACTCGCGGGTCGCTCGCTAGAGAAACTGACGGCGGAGCAAATTGCGCAGGCTGCCAAACGAGGCAATCGCTTCGCTCAGGCCGTGCTCGACCGAGCATGGGAATGCCTGGCATCAGGGATTCGTGACACAATCACCTTACTTTGCCCGCGCCGCATCGTCATCGGCGGTGGCGTTTCGCTGATGGGCGAACAACTGCTATTCGAGCCGCTGCGTCGCCTGGTGGCCGAGCGGGTCTTCAAGCCTTTCGCGAATTGCTACGACATCGTGCCGGCGGCGCTGGGCGAGGAAGTGGTGGTGCATGGGGCGCTGGCCCTGGCCCGACGGCATTTTGGAGAGTGAAGCATGTCCACTGCGATCACGCGCAAGCTGATGACCGCCGCCGAGTTCTTCGACTGGGCCAATCATCCGGACAACGCGCCGAAATCCTACGAATTGGTGCGAGGGGAGGTGGTGGAAATGACTCGTCCCGGAGCCAGACATGGTCTGGTGTGCGTCAACGCCGCTTCGCTGTTTCATGCCTTCGCCCGCCAACGGCAGCGCGGCTACGTCCTCAGCAATGACGCCGGCATCCTCCTCGAACGCGACCCGGACACGGTGCGCGGTCCCGACATTGCTTTCTTTGATGAAATCGTGAAGTACGAGGACTTGAACCCGAAGTTCTCCGAGGAGTTGCCGACGCTGGCGCTGGAAGTGCTGTCGCCGAACGACCGCATCGGCAAAGTGACCCGGCGCATCAACGAATTCCTGAACGCCGGGATCAAGCTGGTCTGGCTGATCGACCCCGAAGCGCGCGACGTGACTGTCTATCGCAAGAATCGTAACGAGATTGTCTTCGAGGAGTCTCAGGAAATCACCGGCGAGGACGTGCTGCCCGACTTGCGCATCCGGGTGGCCGATTTCTTCTTTGTTCCCGGCGGGAAGTAGGTTGAGAGCACTCGGCTGCGGTTCGCGGCTAAACGGCGCGAAAACTACTCGCTCTCCCGCGCCAGCAGGCCCACCGCCATTTTCAGCCCCTGGTGCGTCTCGAAAAAGCGCCGGGCCAGGCTTTCCATCATCGTCAGGAACTTCAGCAACTCGCTGATCCGCTTGCCGCGCTCCTGGGCCGTCGTATCGTCCTGCAATTCGCCGAGCATCTCCTGGCAATGCCGCAGCGTGTTCAGGATCGGGTCGATCTCGCGCCGCTTGCGCTGTTGGGCCACCAGCGTGAACATTTCCCAGACGTCGCTGAGCGATTCGTAGTAGTCCCGGCGGCTGCCGCGCTTGTGGACCCGGCGCACCAGGCCCCATTCGACCAGCTTCGACAGGTTCATGCTGACGTTGCCGCGCGAGATCGCCAGCCGGGCCATGATGTCGTCCATCGACAGCGCCTGGCCGGTGATGTACAGCACGCCGTGAATACGCGCCATGGTCGGCGAGATGCCCCAGAGGGAACTCATCGTGTCCCACAGGTCCACGAAGCGGTCTTCCACTTCCTGCAAGCGCTGGGTGCGGTCGGTCTTGCGAAGTTTCATGACTTTTGTTCCTTTCAGGAAGCACTGAAATCATAGCTTTGGGCGAGACGACTTGCAACCGGACGTGCGTCTCTCACGCAAAAACAAACTGATAGCTGACAGCTAATAGCTGTCAGCTATCAGTGTGATTCACCGACGAACTCGTTTTCCGAGCGCCCCGTCAAGCCTGGGTTGCAACTTTCCCGCCCGCCCCCTACATTTCCTGCAATGACTGCTTCCTTGCGCATCAAGATTTGCGGCATCACTCGCGTGGAAGACGCTCTCGCGGCGGCCGAGTCCGGGGCCGACGCCGTCGGGCTGAACTTCCACCCGGAGTCGCCGCGTTGCGTGCCGACCGAGACCGCGCAGGAAATCCTGCAACGCTTGCCGCCCTTCATCGAGCCGGTCGGCGTCTTCACCGATCTGCTCCGCATGCAGCTGGTGGCCGACGGCTTCGGCCTGCGCACCCTGCAATGGCATGGCGAGCCGGCCGAATTGACGTTGAACCCGCCGACGGTCGATACGCATCGTTCGTGCCTGATCGTCGCTTTTGCGATTCCCGATCGGGACAGTCTGGAACGCATCCCCGGCGTACTCGACCTGGTGCGCCGTCAGGGCTGGGCGCCCCGCGCCGTGCTGATCGACGGCTTTCAGAAGGGCCTGCTGGGCGGCACCGGGCAGACCGCCCCCTGGCAACTGCTGGCCGACTATCGCCCCGACGTGCCCCTGATTCTGGCCGGCGGCCTGACGCCGGAGAACGTCGCCGAGGCCGTGCGCATCGTCCGGCCCTACGGCATCGACGTCGCCAGCGGCGTCGAGTCCGAGCCGGGCGTCAAGGATGTGGACAAGATCGAGCGTTTTGTCGATAATGCCCGCTCCGCAGTTTAACCGCTCCCCTTCGGGTCGCGGCTAAACGGATTGACCCTTCATGACGAAAGGATGATGCATGACCGCCGCTACCGCGACCGCGTCCCGCTGCGACATCAAGGACCCCAAGCTGGCCCCCCAGGGCAAGAAGCGCATCCTCTGGGCCGACCGCGATATGCCGGTGTTGGCCCGCATCCGCGAGCGCTTCGAGAAGGAAAAGCCGCTGGCCGGACTGAGGATGTCGGCCTGCTTGCACGTCACCTGCGAGACCGCCAACCTGATCCGCACCCTGAAGGCGGGCGGCGCCGACCTGGTCCTCTGCGCCAGCAATCCGCTCTCGACCCAGGACGATGTGGCCGCCAGCCTGGTCCACGACTTCGGCATTGCCACTTACTCGGTGCGCGAAGAGAACAAGGAAACCTACTATCAGCACATCGTCGCCGCGCTGGAGCACGGCCCGCACGTGACGATGGACGACGGCGCCGACCTGGTCAGCGCCCTGATCTTCGTCGCGCTCGACCGCCTCGACGACGTGGAGCCGCCGGTCCGCGCCTGGGCCAAGAAGCTCAGCCCCGCCGACCGCCAGAAGTGCATCAGCCAGATCATCGGCAGCATGGAAGAGACGACCACCGGCGTCAACCGGCTGCGGGCGATGGAGAAGGACGGCGTACTGAAATTCCCGGTCATGGCCGTCAACGACGCCCAGACCAAGCACTTCTTCGACAACCGCTACGGCACCGGCCAGAGCACCATCGACGGCATCATCCGCGCCACCAATCACTTATTGGCGGGCCGCAAGATCGTGGTCTGCGGCTACGGCTGGTGCGGCAAGGGCGTGGCCCTGCGGGCGCGCGGCCTGGGCGCGATCGTCGTCATCACCGAGGTCGATCCGGTCCGCGCCCTCGAAGCGGCGATGGACGGCTTCCAGGTGATGCCGATCATCAAGGCGGCCGAGATCGGCGACATCTTCATCACCGTCACCGGCAACTCCGGCGTCATCCGCCGCGAGCACTTCGCCAAGATGAAGGACGGCGCCATCGTCTGCAACAGCGGCCACTTCGACGTGGAGCTGGAACTGCCCGCCCTGAAGGCGCTGGCCGAGGAAGTGACCACGAACGTCCGCCCGCAGGTCGATGAATATCGCCTGAAGGGCAACAAGCGCATCTGCGTGCTGGGCCAGGGCCGGCTCGTGAACCTGGCGACCGCCGAGGGCCATCCGCCGAGCGTCATGGACATGAGCTTCGCCACCCAGGCGCTGACCACCGAGTTCTGCATCAAGAACAAGGGCAAGCTCGGCAACACCGTCCATCCGGTCCCGGTGGAAGTCGAGAACTACATCGCCAAGCACAAGCTCGAATCGATGGGCATCGAGATCGATACCCTGACCGCCGAGCAGCAGAAGTACATGACCGGCTGGGAGCAAGGCACCTGACCGCTTGTGGTTTAGACCTCCCAGCCACTTGCGGCTTTGCAAATGACGGCGGGACACCCTCTGGGGTCGCCCGCCGTCGTTGTTTGCGCTTCCGTTTCACGTCTTCATGAAACGAGTTTGAGCGACGTAAACTATTGCATCTTAATAACTTGCCGTGCTGATTATCAGTTCGTTTCACGCAAACCGGGGTATACCCCCCCCGAAAACTGTCAAATAATTTGACAGCGTTATGTGACAGTGTTATATTAGTCGAGTAATGAGCAACACCGGCCAGCTCTGGACCATCGACGAACTGGGGTCGCAGGTCGCCCTGGCCCTGGCCACCGGCTACGACGGTGCTCCCAATGGCCGGGTGCGTGGCATCCCCGATCTGCGCACCATTCGCTACTACACGACCCTAGGCCTGCTCGACCGGCCCGCTCAGATGCGCGGTCGCACGGCCCTGTACGCCCACCGGCATCTCCTGCAATTGGTGGCCGTCAAACGGCTGCAAGCGCGCGGCCTGGCACTCGCGGAGATTCAGGAAAAGCTGCTGGGCCAGACCGACCGCAAGCTGGCCTCGATTGCCCAGCTGCCGGAGCCGACGACTCCAACTCCGGAAGCGGGGCCAGAGCCGAACGGAGAACGCGCGGACTTCTGGAAAACCGCGCCGGCTGAACCTCCGCGCGGTTCGGACTCTCTTGAGATAGCGGCCCCGGCAAAACCTCACGTCCCCTTGCAGGGAGTGCCGCTCGCCGACAACGTCACCTTGTTGCTGTCCACGCTTCGCCCCCTGGAAACCGACGACCTCGAGGCGCTTCGCGCCGTGGCGGCGCCTCTCCTCAAGTTGCTCCATGCGCGCCGCTTGCTCGGCCCGCGTCCGGAAGGAGACCCCTCGTGACCCAGCCGCTTGCTCTGCTCTCGGAAGAGGAACTCCATCAGCTGCATGCCCCCGGCGCGGAAGCCGGCTTCGGCGGGCTGTCCACCGCGCGCGGCCAGCTGCCGTTGCAAGCCATGCACGTGCAGGCGCGGCTCGACGGCCTGCTCGGCGAAGTCTCGGTCCGGCAGACCTTCATCAACACCTTCGACGAACCGCTCGAAGCGACCTACATCTTTCCGCTGCCCGATCGCTCGGCGGTCACGCGCTTCCGCATGGAGGTCAACGGGCGCATCACCGAAGGCGTGCTGCGCGAGCGCGGCGAGGCCCGCAAGCAGTATCAGCAGGCGATTCGCAGCGGCTACCGCGCTGCCATCACCGAGGAAGAGCGTTCCGGCGTCTTCAGTATCCGCGTCGGCAACCTGCTGCCCGGCGAGGCAGCGAAAATCTCCCTGATGCTCGTCGGTCCCTTGCAGTACAGCGACGGCGAAGCAACGTTCCGCTTTCCGCTGGTAGTCGCGCCGCGCTACATTCCCGGCAAGCCCCTGCCCGGCCCGTCCGTGGGCA
>JAGVLI010000593.1 GCA_020054355.1 Planctomycetales bacterium
ACGGTTTCGCCGGCTGGCACATCCGCCGGCACGGCCGAACGCGCGCCGACGATGGCCCGGTCGCCGACGTGAACGTGGTCGGCGATGCCCGCCTGACCGGCGATTACCACGTATTCGCCGGTGCTGCTCGAACCGGCAATGCCCACCTGGCTGACGAGCAAATTGTGCGGGCCAATCTTGCAGTTGTGCGCCACCTGGACGAGGTTGTCGATCTTGGTGCCCGCGCCGATGCGCGTCGCCTGGAAGGCGCCGCGGTCAATGGTCGTGCAGGCGCCGATTTCCACGTCGTCGCCAATCTCGACGTGGCCGAGCTGCGGCACCTTGACGTGCTGGCCGTTCTGAAAGCGGTAGCCGAAGCCGTCCGCGCCGATCGTGGAATTCGCATGCACGGTCACGCGATTGCCGAGGATGCAGCCGTCGTAAAGCACGACGTTGGGGTAAAGCGTCACGTCGTCGCCGAGCCGGCAGAAACGGCCGATGGAGCAGCCGGGGTAAAGCCGGCAGCGGGCGCCGACCAGCGTGCCCTCGCCGATGCTGACGAACGGATGAACGCTGGCATCCGCGCCAACCAAAGCGGTCGGATGAATAGCGGATAGCAGGTCGATGCCGTGAATCGGCGGCGCGGCCTGGCCGTGCAGGTGCTGGAAAATGGCCACGAAGGCGGCCAGCGGGTCCTTGACTTGAATGTGCGGGCGGCCAGCCAGCGACAGTTTCTCGGAGACGACCACGGCCGACGCCAGGCTTTTCGCCAGCTGCGGGACGTGCTTGTCGTTTTCGACGAAGGTAATGTCGCCGGGCTGGGCTTCCAGCAGCGGCCGGGCGGCGGCGATCGGCAGCTCGCCGTCGCCCACCACGATACCCTGGACCAGTTCCGCCAGCTGTCGCAGCGTGACACGCACTGGGCACGTCCTTTCATCCTTGAACGAACGGTGGGCGATCCTTGCCGGCAGAGTAATCGAACCGCCGAAGGCGAGCAATGCGAGTTTGGGCGGCGTGGAGCGCGGAGCGTGAAGCGTGGAGCGCAAAGCGCGGAGCGTGAAGCGCCGAGCGCCGAGCGCGGAGCGCGGAGCGCGGAGCGCCGAGCGTGAAGCGCGGCCTGCTGCGTATTCGCCACTCGGTACTGCGTACTTCGTACTCGGTACTTCGTACTCGGTACTTCGTCCCGCCTCAGATAATCACCGGCTTGCCGAGCTTGCGGCGCACCACCGTAAACTGGCCGGCGTGCATCAGCGTATGATTGGACACCAGCAGCAGCAGCGCGCCCAGCGTCGGCGCGAACTGCGCCATCGGGCCGGTGTTCGGCTGGTCGAGGTCGGCGTCGGTCATCTGGTCGAGCGCGGCCAGCGATACCGCCCGGCTCTTGTTGAACAGGTCCAGGTATTCCACCTTCTTGAGAAATCCCGGCGCGGCCTCCCGGCCGGCACCCTCCTTGCCGTGCAGTTCGACGAACCCGGCCGGCAACTCGGGAAAGCGGATACCCGGCAGCACCTCCAGCAGCTTCTGTTCCGCGGCAATGAGGTGCCCGACTTGCCAGGCAATGTGATTGGCGGCGGGCACCGGCCGGATCAGCAGGTCGGCATCGGCCAGGTCGCCCAGGTACATGCCGAGAATGTGTTGCGTGCTTTTCAGAGCGGTACGGATGGCGTCTGTCCCGGTCATGCGCGTTCCCTTTCCGGATTCGTGGAGGCAATGGTTTGGGCCGTGGGAAAGTATATGAATCGCCTGACGGCAGCCCATTGTCCGCGCTGCCGGGACATGGTAAAACGGCCGCTTCGCGTGGAATGCTAAGCCGCAAGCGGCGCAATCAATCGAGGAGCCTGCACCCGTGGCCGAACCGCTTCGCTGCGTCAAACCGGACAGCGTCATCACCGGCTGGGACTTTTCCACCGGCGGCGTCAAGTGCCTGGCCTTCGATCTCGACGGCAAGACCCTGGCCGAGGTCCGCCTGCCCACCGACCTCTGGACTGAAGGCGGCGTCAGCGAGCTGAACCTGATGCAGCTGGAAGGCCAGGCGCGCGCCACCATTCGGGCGATGGAACGGAAGCTCTGGGACCAGGGCCGGGCGCTGGACTGGGTGGCCGGCGGCATCTCGGCCACGCACCACAGTGCCGGCCGCATCGATCAGCAACAAAACCAGGTCCGCCGGGCCATTTGCTGGAACGACCATTCACTGGCCGAGTATCACGCGCTGGGTCTGAAGCGCCTGGGAGGCCAGGAGCAGGTGGTCAAGGCCATCGGCGGACCGTGGGCCATCCGCTATTCGCTCAGCCATCTGGTGAAGGATGAGGCACATCTTGCGCCGGATGATTGGGAGCGCACCATGTTGATCCTGCCGCACGGCGCGCTCGCGGCGGGCTACCTGACCGGCTCGTTCGGCGTGGTCAGCGTCTCGTCCGCCGCCTCGACCGGACTGATGAATCTGAAGACCTGCAAGTGGTCCAACTTCATGCTGAAGGCCCTGGACAATCCGCAGTATCGGAAACTGGCCTGGAAGCAGCTGCCGCAAATCGTCGAGCAGAACCAGCTGATCGGCCGCTTGCCCGACACGCGGCAAATCAATCCGCGGCACATCATCACGGGAAAGGTGAAAACCAAGCCCGGTGCCGCGATCTTTCCGACCTCGGACGACCAGGCGGCCGGGCTGGTCGGCGGTGGTGCGGTGGACGCCGGGCAGATGGCCATCATCCTGGGCAACTCCGCCGTGGTGAATTCGTCGTCGAGCCGCTTGCCGACGACCACGAACCTCGATGCCATGCGGCTGAACTGGGGGCCTTACCTCTGGATGCGCTGCTACAACAACGGGGCGCAGTTCCT
>JAGVLI010000222.1 GCA_020054355.1 Planctomycetales bacterium
ACGGCAGTGGGTCGGCTTGAGTTCTTGGATGTCGGTGCATTGCTCCGGCGGCAACAGCGGACGTTGGTGTTTGGCGTGGCCTGGCTGTCCGCCGCGCTGACGCCGGGCTTGGTCCTGCTGCCGCTGGGGCTTGGCGTGCGGATGCTCGCTGCTGGGCGGCACGGAAGAATTCCGCGGGGTCTGGTGCAGGCGGGCTTCCAACTCGGCGATGCGCGCCAGCAGGGCGCGAATAATCGCCTGGGCCTCGGGGGCCTGGCGCGCGATCAGGTCTTCCGTGATCTCCAGAGCCATGCTGCCGTTGTCGGAAGTGTGCAGCTGCGCGGCAAGTCCCCTGCCGAAAAATCAGCAGCAGGGTGTGAACGATTACCTTGATTGTCACCATGTTGATCCCGGCGCTACTGCTGGTTTTTCCACTGAACGGCACGGTTGCCGAGGTCCGCGCCCTCAATTACCTGGCGCGGGAAGTGCCGAAGTGGTCCACGGACAACAAATGCTTCTCCTGCCACAACAATGGCGATGCTGCCCGCGCGCTCTACGTCGCTCAGCGCATGCAATTCTCTCTGCCTCCGAAGACCCTCGATGACACCTCGGCTTGGCTCGCGAAACCGCACGGCTGGCACAAGAACGGCGGTGACGTGGAGTTCAAGGACGATGCGCTCGCGCGCATCCAGTTCGCCAGCACCCTGGGGGAAGCCTTGCAAGCGGGGATACTGAAAGAACGCGCTCCCCTGCTGGCTGCCGCCGAGATGATCGCCAAGGACCAGCACCGCGATGGCTGCTGGCAAGGCGGCTTTCCAGGCGACGTTGGTTCGCCCGTTACTTACGGTTCGGCCCTGGCGACCTGGCAAGCGCGCGAAATTCTCCGCGGCGCGGATGCTGCGAAGTACAAGGATGCCATAGACCGCGCGGACCGCTGGCTGCTGCGAGCGCCGGTGCAGCGCGTGCTGGATGCCGCCGTGGTGCTGCGCTCGCTGCCAGGGCGAACCGATAAAGCCGCGGTCGAACGACGGCAGCAATGCCTCGACACGATCCGAAAAGGGCAAGCCAAGGACGGCGGCTGGGGGCCGTTCGTCAACTCGTCGCCTGAAGCCTTCGATACCGCGCTGGTAGTGTTGTCATTGGCCGGCACGCAGCCGCTTGCCGGCTTCGCAGGAGACCGGGAAGTCGCTCGTATGCTCCAGCGCGGCCGAACCTGGCTGATCCGCGAGCAGAAGTCCGACGGCAGCTGGCCGGAGACGACCCGCCCCACCGGAGGCGACAGCTACGCCCAGCGGCTCTCGACCGCCGGCTGGGCCACCCTGGCCTTGCTGACCGCGCGCTGAATGAAATCTCCTGCCTGCGCCGGAACTTGCGCTGGCAATCCGGGGTTTGATTCATAGCTGGACCGGCAGCGTGGCGCGCTATTCCAATCGATCGATCAAATCTGGGAGTGTGGCGATGATCCTTCGTCTCGGCAAACTGGCGGTGGTGTTCGGCGTGGTGCTGCTGCTGACCAGCACGGCAGCCGCGCAGCGGTTCGGCCCCTTCGGCGGCGGCGGCGGCAAGGCCATGCTGCTGATGAACCCCGACGTGCAGCAGGAATTGAAGCTTTCCGAGGACCAGATCGCCAAGGTCAAGGAAATCTCGCAATCGGTCTTCGAGAAGAACAAGGAGATCTTCGCCAAGCTGAAGGACACGCCCAAGGACCAGCTTCGCGAGAAGTTCACCGAGATCGCCAAGGCCATCGGCGAGGAAACCGACAAGGCGATGAAGGACCTGCTCAAGCCCGAACAAACCAAGCGCATGCGCCAGCTGGAACTGCAACAGCGCGGCTATGAAGCCTTCACCGATGCCGAAGTGCAGAAAGACCTCAAGCTGGACGACGATCAGAAAGAGAAGATCAAGATACTGACCGACGATGCGCGCAAGGACGTTGGCGAACTGTTCCAGGGAGCCAAGGGCAACTTCCAGGAAGCCATGACCAAGATTCAAGCGCTGCGCAAGGACACGCTGGAAAAAGTGATGGCGACGTTGAAGGAAGATCAGAAGAAAGCCTGGACGGCACTGACGGGCGAGCCGTTCGAGTTCAAGTTCCGTCGGCCGGGCACCTAGGACAAGTGCCAGGCTTGTAGGTCAGGCTTTCCAGCCTGACGCTGACGCCAGCGTCAGGCTGGAAAGCCTGACCTACTGAACACAACGGCGGGGCTTTCCCAAAGCGCCGCCGTTGTGCTGTTTACGCGGCGGACTTGCGTTCCACATCCTTGTCCTTCGCTTCCTTGTCTTTCTCCCGCGCCGCACTTGTCTTCTTCCGCTCCGCCGGCTTGGCGTGCGCCTTGTGTTCCAGGAAACTTTGGCGGTAACTCTTGGCCACATCGTAGTGGCCGCGCAGCACGAGCAGGTTATCGACGTTCTCGTCCTCGCTCGATTCGGTGAACGAAAAGCTGCCGGTAAGGACCGTTCGGCCGTCGATGACGATGATATTGCTGCACGCCGCGCCATGTTCCGCATCGAGGAATGGCGTCAAGCCGTCGCCCAACTCCTCTTTCAACTCGGACCAGGTTTCCTTCTCGGCGGCGGAATCGAGCAGGATATCGACGTGCAAGCCGCGCCCCTTGGCGTCGGCCAGCGCCAGGGCAATCGGCTTCGAGGTGAAAACCGCCGCCTGGAGCAGCACTTCCTGTCGCGCGCGCTTGATCTCCTGCACGACGGCCTCGGTGCAGCCGCCCTTGGGGGAGAAGTACGCGGCGGCGGTTCCGGGGGGCCGCAGCCAGCGACCAATCCAGCGAACGATGAACACCAGCGTCAGACCGCCGGTAAAGCCCGTCGCCAGGAGCAATTCGTCCATGCCTTGCCCCTCCTGTGTTGACCGGCGGCACCATAGCCCCGGTGCTGCGAAAGCACAAGGGGGAAGAGTGGCCAGTGGCCGGTGGCCAGTGGCCGGTGGCCAGAGAAGAGCGATCGGCAGTCAGCGAGCTTGCTTACCGCATTGCATTTATTTCCCCTTCTTTGTGTTACACGATTCGATCTGAACCACCAGCCCCACTGCACTGGCCACTGGCCACCAGCCACTGCCCACTATGTGGCACTGCGCCATTCGGTCACGTCGTTCCGGCTGTGCGGCGTGTACTGGCCGGATGCGGTCATCTGCTTATACGCTTCCTCGGCAGTCAATCCCAGTTGGGGCAAGTCGGGCAACGGCACCTGGCTGCGTTCCCGATAGAAGTAGATGTCATTGGCGCCCTCGGCCTGGAGCACTTCGACTTCACCGAAGACCGAGCGGGCCAGCTTGCCGAGTTCCTCGCCGGCTTCATCCTTGGGAAGGACCAGAAAGGTCAATTCCGGCGACGACGAGCGCGGGCCGGGCAGCACGGGAGTGGCGACCTCGAAAGCGGCGGCCAGGTCGGCGGTCACTTCTTGCTCAGTGCCCTGGCGATCCAAGTAGGCGGCAGCCACGCTGCCGGTGCCGATCAAGCTTTCCACATGGGTCTCCGCTTCCTGACGGATAATCCCCGGCAAGTCCTTGAACATCTCGTTGGCGGCCAGGCAGACGGCCAGCAAGGATTTGTACTGGCGTTTGATGATTGCCTGCACCTTCTCGTCGAGTTCGAGCATCGATTCCGGCCGAACTTGGCGAATGAGTGTCTCGATCGCATCCTCGACGCTCAGCGCGTCGCCGGGCAAGAAATGGCGGCCTGGCCCGAGGTTGATCGCCACCGGCTGCTGCGGACGGCCCGGCAGGTAGCGGTCTTCCAGCGATCGCTGTAGCTCCGACAGCCGTTGCCGGCAAAATTTCAGGTCTTCCAGGCGCTTGGGCAATTTCTCGATGATCTGTTGATAGGTTTCCAGCAGCGATTCGAGCACCAGCCCCTGATAGCGCGTCTTGGGGTAGGTTTCCAGCGCTTCCTTGAGGTCCTGGGCGAGTTTGGTGGTGCGGCCCGGCCACCAGGAACCTTTCTGCAGGTTCTGCGTCAACTCCTCGACGGTGGTGTACGCTTCGCCGGCGCGATCGAGCAGTTCCTGCAAGAGCGGCTGATGCTGCTGCAAGACCTCCTTGAGCATGCCGATCAGTTGCACGGCGGCTTCCTCGGCGCCGGCCAGCCGGAAGCGCGGATCGTCGAGCATGCCGCGCACCAGGTTGGCCAAGCGCTGCTCCCAGTCCTTGCGCAACGAGGCGGCCGCGGCGTCGAGGGCTTCGATCATCGGCGTCGCGGCGGCGCTGTCGCTGTCTTCTTCCTGGGGCGCGCCGATGATCTGGTGCAGCTGATCCAAGATTCGCGGCACGGCGCTCGGTTCCGGGTTGGGACCGTTGAACCCCTGGTTGATGAACTTGGCGAAAGCCGTTTCCGGCGCCACGCCGACCGCCTGCTGGCAAGCGCCTTGCAAGGCGGCAATCAGGCTTTCCGGATTCAGCTCTTCTTTTTCGAGCTGTTCGGTCAAACGGGCGCGGATGCCCTTCTGCAGCGAGCGGTCGCCTTGCAGCCAGCTTTGCAAAAGCTGCCGGGTCAGCGCCTTGCCCACCTGATCGAGCAGCGGCCGGCGCGGCGTGGAAAAGAGATTGGCGCCGAAGGTCTGGCAAATCATCTCGCCGCCGCCGGTGGAGTCCTGCTTGGCCCGCGCCGCGTC
>JAGVLI010000921.1 GCA_020054355.1 Planctomycetales bacterium
CCAGGAAGCGCGGGACCAGGAACCTGGCCTGAACACTCCAGGCCGAACGGACGACGAGCATCTGGACCGGAAGACGCCGAGCCGGCCGCAGCGCTCCGAGAAGGCCGGCAATCCCGCGCGGACCGAAACAAAACGGCGGGCCATCGCGCCAGACGAGAATGTACGACTGCCGGCGGCCCAGACCGTGCAAAGCCTGTATCCGTGTCCGCGCTGCGGCGAACCGCTGCCCGACTCGGAGTCGATGGCCTGGTGTCTGAAGTGCGGCTACTACGACACCGGCGGCCCCAGGCCGATGCTGGTCCAGGCCTGGCACTTCCTCTGGTTCGTCGGCATCGCACTGATCGCCGGCATCACCTACGGGGCGCACGTGTACTTGCCGGTTCGTTCGTGGCCCCGCGACGTCTGGGGTCTGGCGGCGCTGGGCCTGGCGCTGCTGGGCCTGATCGCTTCCCATGTCTGGGCCATGAGTCTGGCCTGCCGGTTCGCGCAGGGCAACCTGGGTCTCCGCGACGTCCTGCGCTGGCCGGTCCTGGTCTGGAGAGCGATGTTCCATTATCTGCCCAGCACCCACGGGCCGATCTGCCTGGCCACCTGGTCCGGCGTCCTGGTACTGAGCGCACTGGTTCTCAAAGGGCTGGACTACTGGCCGAAGTCCCCGCAACTCTGATCGGCGCGGACTGCCAGACGAAGTGCTGACGGCGAGGCTTCCCGCAGTCCATCGTGCGATCCGGGAAAGACTGTCCGATCGCAGGGCAAGCATTTCGCTTGCCTTACGATTCAACCAGTGCCCAAGGGGTGGAGAGTCCAGAAGCGGGTGGGCGATCGGCTGGCCGGGGGGCGCGCACCCCGGACGGTGCGGGCGAGCCATGCCGCCTGTGCGTGAGATGAGATTAGACGACTCAGCCTTCAGATTGCCAAATGTGCCTGCGTGCGGTCAAGCCCGGCAGCCAACGGTTGGAACTTGCTCGTCGCCACGCCGGCACTGCAGCCGGCGTGGCGACGAGGATCGGAGCCGGGTTGATTTACAGCACTTCCAGGATGGGCTTCTCGCCCTTGTCGACGATCCGCATCGGCCGGCCCCGGCCGTCGTTGTTTTCCTTGGTGTAGTCGATGCCCAGGACCTTGCAGATCGTGGCGAAGAAGTCGGCGGGCGTCACCGGCCGGTCTTCCACGGTGGCGGCTTTCTTGTCGGTCTTGCCGATCACCTGGCCGCCCTTGATGCCGCCGCCGATGAGCGCGGTGCTCCAGGCCTTGTGCCAGTGATTGCGGTTCTCCGACGACTTGGCGTCGGGGCCGACGTGATTGACGCCGCCGCGCCCGAACTCGGACATCACCACGACGAGCGTGCTGTCCAGCAGGCCGCGGTCCTTCAGGTCGGAAATCAGGGCCGACAGGGCCGTGTCAAAGGCCGGCATGTTCTGCTTGTGGTAGCCGCAGCCCGAATGGTTATCCCATTCCGGCATGGAGACTTCGACGAAGGGCACGCGCACTTCCACCAGCCGGCGGGCCAGCACGCAGCCATCGCCGTAGCCGTTCTTGCCATAGGCCTCGCGGACCGAAGCTGGCTCCAACGAGAGGTCGTAGGCTTTGGCCTCTTTCGAGTGCATCATCTGCGAGGCGCGCTGCAAGGTGATGCGGTGGGCCTCGGCGGTGGGCGCCTGGTAGTTCTTGTAGAAGCCCTGCTCCACCTGATTCAGCAAGCCGGCGCGCTGATCGAAGAGCTTCAGGTCATTGGCAACCGGCGCGAGGTTCTCCACGCCCCGGGTCGGCTTCTTGATGAGCAGCGGTTCGTGGCGGGCGCCCAGGAAGCCGGCATGAGCACCCTCGCCCACCCGGCTGCCGCCATTCGTCAGCGGGGCGCCGATGACGACGTAGTTGGGCAGCGGGTAATCCGGCTTGCCCAGCTCCATCGACGCAATCGAGCCGATGCTCGGCAGGACCGTGCCGCCGGCGATCGGCCGGCCGCCGGTATGCATGTGGTAGGCCGCGCGGCTGTGCTCGGCCTCCAGCGTACACATGCTGCGGATGACGGCGGCGTGCTGCATCAGCTTGGCTAGCTTCGGCAGGTGGTCGCTCACCTGGATGCCGGGCACGGAGGTTTCGATCGGCTTGAAGAAGCTGTATTCCTTCAGGTCGAAGGATTCGAGCTGACACAGGCCGCCGGCCAGCCAGAGGACGATGCACGATTTGTGCTTGCCTTCCTGGGCGGCGGCGCTGGCGAGCGGTTCGAGCCAGCCGGACATCGACGAGCCGGCCGCGCCGAGGGCGGCGAGCTTCAGGAAATCGCGGCGAGCCAGTGCCCTGGCATAGTCGGGGTGCGGATTGCGGGTGCCGAACATGGGGATTGCCTTTCTGGATGGCAGACTTCGTTAGCATCATGAGTCGGGTTCTAGTGGTTGAGGGAAAATTCGCTGGAGTTCATCAGGACCCAGAGGACGTCGCCATAACCCTTGGCGGGCGGAGCGGTCTGCTTGAGGTAAGCGGCCATCTGCGCTCGCTCCTGGGGCGTGGGCCGGCGGGCCAGGACCGACAGGTAGAGCTGGTCGAGCAACTCGGCCGGCGGCCGGCCGGCAGCGAGCAGTTTCTTGACGATGTCCTGCCTGCCGGTTTCCAGCAGCGGGGAGTTGATGAGCCGCAGAAGCTGCGGGATGCCCCGTTCGTATTCGGTAACAGAATCCTCGTCGCCGGTGCGGAAGAACTGCGTAAATTCGTTGCGGCCCTCCGCCTTGACGACCGACAAGGCCGCGAACGAGTCGAAAAGCTGCTCCGGGGTCAGGACGCGCATCGCCATGCGGGCGTACAACCGGTCGCTGTCGTCCCGGCCGTCAGCCGCCTTGCTGGACCGTTGATAAGCCTGGGAGTTGCAAATCGCGCGGGCCAGGAACTTCAGGTCGAAGCCGTTGGCGACCAGCTGTTCGCCCAGTCCTTGCAAGAGCTGCGGGTGCGTGGGCGGGTTGATCTCGCTCATGCCGTCAATGGGATTGACCAGGCCCCGGCCGAAGAAGTGGCCCCAGGTGCGGTTGGCGATCGCGCGGGCAAAGTAGGGATTCTTGGGCGAAGTGGCCCAGGCGGCGAAGGTCGGCCGTACCGACTGGTCCGAATCGATCTTGGGTTGCTCGCCGCCGAGGAACTTGGCCGGCACTTCCTTAACTGGCTCGGCCGATTTCGACCGGGGCTTGGCCTTGTCGATCAGCCCCATGCCGCCGCTGCCGCCCGGCCCGTTGCGCGACAGGCGGGTGAAGAAAGCGGCCATGCCCGCGTAGTCGGCCTTCTTCCACGATTCGACGTAGGGATGGTTGTGGCACTGGGCGCACTGGATGTTCACGCCGAGCAGCCGCGAGGTGACGATGTTCGTGATCTCGCTGCTGTTCAACGTCGTGTTGGCCCGGAGCATGTAGATCATCGCGGGGTTGTCGGCCATCACGGGTCCGGTCGCGGCGATCAGGTCGGAGGCGAGCTGGTCCCACGGGCGGTTGGCGTTGAACTGCTTGACCAGCCAGGTCCGCAGCAGGCCGACGGGAATCTTTTCGCGGGGACCGTTGACCAGCAGGCGAAACCAGATGTCGCCGAAGTTCCGACCGTAATGCTCGCTCTCCAGCAACTCGTCGATCAGCTTGGCCCGCTTGTCCGGGGCCTTGCTGTCGAGGAAGGCGGTCGCCTGCGCGACGGTGGGGATGATGCCGTGCAGGTCGAGGTAGACGCGACGCAGGAATTCGGCGTCGTCCGCCAGCGGCGCTGACTTCAGCTGGGTGCTGTCGAGCTTCTTCCGCACCTCGCTGTCGATGAAGCGAGCCAGCGCCTGGGCGTCGAGCTGGTCGCCAGCCGGCGGCACGGGCTGAAACTTCTCCGGCGGGGCTTCGTTTCTTGGGGCAGGCACGGGAGCGACGGGAGCCGCTTTCTCAATTGGCACGGCGGGGGGAGGCGTCTGCTCCGGTTCGCGCGGCGGCTCCACGGCCTGGACCTCGTTGGCTTTCGGCGCAACGGCCGGCTTCGTCTCCACGGACGACGGCGCGCTCTCGGCAATCGGGCTGGTTTCCTCGATCCCGGCTGCCGCTGAAGCAACCGGCAGGGCCGCTTCCCGAATGGCGAATTCCACCAGAGCGATTGCCCCGCCCAACAGCACTGCCGTCATCAGCAAGCCGCAAGCGAGCAAAAGTCGATGGCGGCGTACACCCGGGACGGCGCGGCCGGATCGGGGAGTTGGTCCACGGCCGGCTTGGAGAGGAAGTCCGGAGGGCAGGGGGTGGGTGCCCTTCGCGGACCTCGCTCTCGGAAGCTGGCGGATCGGTCGTGGCGATTTCGCTGCGGCGTTCATCCTGTATCTCCAGTCGGATCGATGCTCGGCGGGAAGGGTTCCGTGAGTGAATCGGATTCGGCGCGTGGCGGGTGACAGGCGAGGGCAATTATTTTCGCGACAGGCGACGCGCGGCGGAACTTTCGCCAATCCAGGGCTGTCTACAGGAGGGAGTTTTCCCTTGCCCGGTCGTCCGGGACCACCTACGCTGAAATCCGAACCGGGTGCCGGACTCCGGAAGCTCTCGCTCCATCTTCCCAAGGCGCTGTGCATGGCCGACGAGCTGTCGATCCGTCTGCTCGCCCAGTGGCGCAACGGCAGCCAGCAAGCCGCCGAGGAGCTGTTTCGGCGCTACGTCGATCGGCTGATGGCCCTGGCGCGCGGCCGGCTGTCGGAGCAGCTGTCGCGGCGGATCGACCCGGAAGACGTGGTGCAGTCGGCCTATCGCAGCTTCTTCGTCGGCGCCCGCGAAGGCCGATTCGCGGTGGAGCGCGGCGGCGATTTATGGCGTCTGCTCGTGGCCATCACCCTGCACAAGCTGAAAGACCAAGTGGACCGGCACACCGCCGACAAGCGTTCGGTGGCGGCGGAACGAGCCTTGGGAGACCAGCAGGGCTTGCCGGGGATTCAGCCGCAGCTGCTGAGCCGGGAACCCTCGCCGCTGGAAGCGCTCAGCCTCTGGGATGAAGTGGAGCAGTTACTGCGCCAGCTCGACCCCATGGCGCGGCAGCTGCTGGAAATGCGCTTGCAAGGCTATAACCTGGAAGAGATCGCGGCGGCGCTCCGTTGCAGCGAGCGCACCGTCATCCGTGTCCTCAAGCGGATCAAGCAGCAGCTCGAAGAACGACGGACTGCGAAGTGCTAGCGGGCAGTATTGGCACGAGCCGGAAGCGCAAGCGAAGGGCATGGTGTCCTTCGCTTGCGCTGCCGGCTTGCGAAAAACGCGGCCTCCGGGGCTTTGTCCACGAACGCTTCGGCGGCCGCGCAAGGATGACACTCATTTTTCCGACAGCAGCCCGGTAAACAAAACGCTCCCATTGCAACGGCCGCATGCGGTACCACTTGGTCCGAAAAATGTCGTGAATTAGCTGACAGCTATCAGCTGATAGCTGTCAGCTAATTCACGACATTGATTCGCCGGACAGACCGCAGAGCCGAAGGATACTGGTCCGCGATTTTCAGGTGCGAGCCGCTCATGATGCCGCAGGCCGTCAACCGTCCGAGTCCGCCTGGTCTCCCCGACCTGGAAGCGCTGCTGGTCCGTTTCGATCAACTCTGGCAGCAGGGCGTCCCGCCGCGCATCGACGAAGTCCTGGCCGTGGCAGCGGGGTACGAGCCTGCCCAGCGGCGCGCGTTTCTCGAAGAACTGGTGATGATCGATCTGGAGTACCGCTGGCGGCTGGCGGCGCTGGGGATCGTCGCCCCGGCAGGCTTGATCCGGGAACGGCCGCGCCTGGAAGATTATGTCGCGCACTACGCGGAGCTGGGCGGCTTGCCCCAGCTGTCCCCGGAGCTGATCGGCGCGGAGTACCGGGTCCGCCGTCGCTGGGGAGACCGCCCCGGACAGGCGGAATACACGACACGGTTTCCCCGGCAAGGTCCGCAGTTGTCCGCCGTGCTGCGGCAGATCGACGCGGAGCTGACCAGGGAATTCGCCGAGCAACAGCCCCCGGTGGTCCGAACCGAAGCGCCGCCCAGCAAGGCCCGGTCTGGCTCTTCGGCCGTTGGCGTCCTTTCGGTCCCGGCCCTGGTCGAAGTTCTCGGGCGCGGCGAGTTGCTCAGCAGGGCCCAGCTGGAAGAGGTAAGCCGCCAGCTGGCTCCGCGCCTGAACGAGCCGCGCGCCCTGGCCCGCGAACTATTGCAGCGCGGCTGGTTGACTCCCTATCAGGTGAATCAGCTCTTTTTGGGGCGAGCGGCCGATTTGAGAGTTGGCCCCTATCTGCTCCTGGAGCGACTCGGAGAAGGCGGGGCCGGCCAGGTCTTCAGGGCACGCCACCTGCGCATGAACCGGGTCGTCGCCTTGAAGCTGCTGCGCAAGGAATTGCTGGCCGACGCCGACCTGGTGCAGCGGTTCTATCGGGAAATTCGCGTCCTCAGCCAGCTCGAACATCCGAACATCGTCCACGCCCTCGACGCCGGACCGGAAGGTTCGGCCCACCTGCTGGTCATGGAGTGCGTGGAGGGCATCGACCTGGCCCGCCTGGTCAAGCAACACGGGCCGCTGCCGGTGGCGCAAGCCTGCGACTACATCCGCCAGGCGGCCAGCGGCCTGGCCTATGCCCACGAACGCGGCCTGGTGCATCGCGACATCAAACCGCATAACCTGATGGTGACCAGTAGCCAGTGGCCGGTGGCCAGTGAAGTGCCAGGAAACAAGGGCGGGAACAAGGCTGCGACCTCGGCCTCTGCACCGGTCACTGGCCACCGGCCACCGGCCACTGTGAAAGTCCTCGACCTGGGCCTGGCCCGGCTGCGCCAGCCGATGAGCAGCGATGCCACCGCCCACCTGGACGAACACCTGGCCGGCAGCCTGACTCCGGTGGGCGCTGTGATGATGGGGACCGCCGACTACATGGCTCCCGAACAGGCGTTGGATTTTCACAAGGCGGACATCCGGGCGGACATCTACAGCCTGGGCGCGACCTTCCATTTCCTGCTCACCGGCCAACCGCCCTTCCCCGGCGGGACGCTCGCCCAGAAGCTGCTGAAGCACCA
>JAGVLI010000741.1 GCA_020054355.1 Planctomycetales bacterium
AACGCGACGTTGAGCCGCATCGCTTCGAGAGCGAGCCAGTGGGCGGCTTCCTCCCCCAGTTGCTGGGCGCGATCGAAGGCCCGCACCGCATCCGCGGCCAGCCCGCCGCCGGGAATCAGCAGTGTTCTGGGCGTTTCCCATTGGTCCAGCCAGCGACGCAGTTGCTTGCCCAGGTCCGGCAGATCGAACAAGCTGCCGCCCACCTTGACGACGTGAAAAGGGGCATGATTCATGGCTGCTCCGCGCCGTCCCTCGGACCCGAAATTCCTCGCAACGAAGGTGGCAATGCCCCGGTCCCTATTTTACCATGTTCGACGAGCGAACCTGGCAACCTTCGGTTCCTTCTACTCCTCATGACCATCGAGCGTATTTCCATCGAGCTGACCAACCGCTGCGGCAAGGCGTGCTGGTTCTGTTACAACCATAGCCAGCCCGCCGGCGCAACCGAGTGGACGCCTGACGAGCTGGTCTCCTTCGTCCGCGACTGCGCGGCGAACGGCGTCCAGGCCGTTTCGTTCGGCGGCGGGGAACCGTTGCAGTACGAAGGCATTTACGAGGCGCTGGAGCAGCTGCGCGGCACGTTGTTTCGCTCGCTGACCACCAACGGCCTGCCCTTGAACGAGGACGTGTTGCAACGGCTGACCGCTGCCGCCCCCGACAAGGTTCATGTCTCGATTCATTTTCCCGAACGCCAGGCGGAAGTGGAGCGCGTCGTCGAGCAAGTCCACGAACTGGCGCGGCACGGCATCAAGAGCGGCATCAACTTGCTGACGGCCCGCTCGAACCTGCCCGCCGCCCGGCAAGCAGCGGAGTTCGTCCGCGCCGCCGGCATCGGCAACGAGCGCATCGTCTACCTGCCGATGCGCGGCCAGGACACGCCGACTCCGGATGAAATGGCCGTCGTGGCGGGCGGCCGGAAGTTCCAATCGATGACCTGCCTGATGAATTGCGGCAAGAGTCCGCGCTTCTGCTCCATCGGTTGGGACAAAACCGTGGCCTGGTGCTCGTATACTAAGACACGCGCGAAACTCCCGGAATTGACCCACCGCGCCCTGACGGCGACCATCGCGGACCTCGGCCTCGAATTCTGCGGAGGCACCGATGGACGCTGATTTCCCCGCAGCGCATTCGATGGATACCGACTGGTTCGCGGTGGATCGGGATGGGCACGTCGGCTACTTCGATACGAATGAGCCAGGAGCGGTCCCCACGCTGATTTATCATGGCGGCGCGCCGGGCTTTGACCTCTTCGACGTCCTCCTCGAAACCGCGACGGTTGGCGCGCCGTTAGACGATCTGCGCGGCTGGCTGCACCCCGGACCACTGAGGCAAACCGCTCCGCACTGGCAGCCGAGTTCGCCGGATTTGAACGGCCAGGTCCGGATGTATTTGAAGTCGCTGGAGCCGGTGCGCGCCCTGATCGAGCAAGGCCAGGCGAGTGTCCAGTTGGCTCGCGAAGGCCACGCCGTCCTGATTCAAGAACCGGAGGCAGCCTTGCTGCAGACGCTGCACGGGCGCCAGCTGTGCCTGGCATGCTTCCGACAGTACTGGGGAGACCAGGTCATGTCGCACGCGGCCGCGCTGGGCTGCTTCGTGTATCATTGCCAGGGCTACGCCCGCCCGAACAACCAATTCGGCGTGACCGCGCCCTACGGACGCAAGAAGCTGCCCGAGTTTCCGGTGCATGTCGATCAATTGCCGCCCGAGGCCAGGGCCTACGTCAAGCGGTTTCGCTTCGAGACCTGCTGCTTCGCCGAAACCCTGTACATTCAGCCTGCCGAGCATGTGGAGTGCAGTTCCTGGGACGAACTGGCTTTCCTGAGCAGTGATGGGACGCGCATTATCACCCAACGGCCGGAGAGCAAGGACTATCGACGGTATTGCGAGATGGTCGCCTCATTCGGCTTGCCCGCCGGGCTGTCGATCCAGGCGCTGACACGGCAAACGTAGAAATCACGGTTCAACGTGGCCCTGCATTCGGAGAGCAATCATGGACGCCGATTTCCCCGCCGCGCATTCGATGGACGCCACCTGGTTCGCCGTGGACCGCGACGGTCATGTGGCCATGTTCGACACCGGCGAAGCCGGCGCGGTCCCGATCTCCGCTGAGTTCCTCGAAGACTGCACCGCCTTGCTCGAACAGATCACGCAGGCGGCGTCGCCGACCGACGCGGTCCACGACCTGCGCGGCCGACTGCAGCCGGGCGACCGCGAGGTGCCCCATTATTCCATGCAGCGCGGCGACCAGGCCGGCGCTGCGATGTTCTTCTTGAAATCGCTCGACTCCGTGAAAGCGGAGATCGAGCGGAAGCAAGGCTTGGTCTTTCCGGCGGTCGAAGGCCATGCCGTTGCCCTGTTTCAACCCTCCAATCAGCTGGTGCAGAAGCTGCACAAGGACGGCCAGTGCCTGGGCTGCTTCTGGTACTGGCACAACACGGACCCCGATGCGGAAGACGTTCACCGGGACGTGGCCCGGTTGGGCATCTTCTCCTACAGTCATCTGACCGAGAACTGGATTTCCGGACCCTACGGCCGCGAAAAGTTGCCCCGCAAGCCGCTGCACGTCGATCAATTGCCGCCGGCAGCGCGCAAGACGGTCAAGCAAATGAAATTCGGCAGCCTCTGTTTCGCCGAGACGCCGCACATTCAGCCCGCCGAGTTCGACGACTGCGCTTCCTGGGAAGCAGCCTACCTGAGCAGCGATGGCAAGACGATCCGTCCCGTTCCCGGCAACACCACGCACAGCGACAGCGAAGTCCGCGACTACCTGCGGGAACTGCAAGAGAACGGCCTGCCGGAAGGCGTGACCATCGAAATGCCCGAGGAGCCGAAGCCGAAGGATCGTAAGAAAAAGCAGTGATACAAGCCCGCCGCCCAAGCAAGGGTGTCGGGTTCCCTTGCTCGCGCGGCGGGCTTGTGAATGAACTCCGACGAATCAGGTATCTGTCATGCTCGTGCTTCAGGGTCACACGGATTCGGTTCGTTGCCTGGCCTACGCGCCGGACGGCCATGCGCTCGCCTCGGGCAGCGATGACGGCACGCTGCGCTTCTGGCACCCCAGCAGCGGGACGCCCCTCGATCAGCCGGTCAAGCTGTCGAACTGGGTGGAAGCCCTCGCGTTCGCGCCGCGCGGCGCGGACCTGACTGTCGGACTGGCGGACGGCGGCTTGCACTGCTTCAAGCCGCAAGGCGGCAAGTGGCTGCAACAGCAGTCCAGCTGGCTGCAAAAGGCCCTGAGCAAGTTGACCTCAACGAAGCCGGCGGCGGTGCGTGCGCTGACCTATAGTCCGGACGACCGGCGGCTGGCCGTGGCCCGCTGGGACAAACGTTTGCAGGTGCTCAACGCGCCCAATCTGAGCATCCTGAGCGACACCGACTGTCCGCTGCAAATCGCGGGCCTGGCCTTCAGTCCCGACGGCCGGACGCTGGCCGGCGCGGCCAGCAACGGCATCATCCAGTTGTTTCATGGCGTCACCGGCCAGGTGCAGGGCGAATGCCGAGGCGCTTCCGCCGGGGCCTTGTGCGTCGCCTATTCTCCGGACGCCAGTCTGCTGGCGTCCGGGCATGCGGATGGCAGCGTGCTGCTCTGGGATGTGGCTACGAGCAAGCAACTGGCAGCCTTGAACGGCCATCGCTGGACTGTCTTTTCCCTGGCCTTCTCGCCGGGAGGCGAAACTCTGCTGACAGGCAGCGCCGATGGCACCGTCCGCCTGTGGAACGTGGCCCGCCAGAGCGAGCAGGCGGCTTTTCAATGGCACTCCCTGGGAGTCACCTCGGTCGCCTTCGCGCCCGACGGCATGACGGCAGCCGCCGCCAGCAGCGATTGCACCATCGTCGTCTGGGACGTGCTGTAAGCCGCGAGAACGCTTTCCCCTTCTGGTACAATGGTTCGTAGTGCTGCTGCCAGGCGCGGTTTGACCGTGGGTTACGATTCCAATCGTGACCACTCCACTGCTTGTCACGATTGGAATCGTAACCCACGGCCAAGAAGTCACTTCGAGGGCCCGCCGCATTTCATGAGCAAGCTGTACCTGGGCACCGACGTCGTCAGTCTGGCGTCTCAGCTGGCCGCCAATCTGGACCAGGCCGCGCGCCGGACGGACTGCTTCCTGCCCGCCACCATCGTCGTGCCCAGCCATTACCTCAAGAAATGGCTGCGGCTCGACCTGGCCCGGCGCTTCGGCGTCGCCATCAATCTTCGTTTCGATTATCTCGAAACGGTGCTATGGGAACTGCTGCGCGACGTGGACCCGCGCCGGCAGCCGCTGCCGGTCGAACTGATCGACGACGACACTTATCGCCTGATGATCCTGGCCGTGCTATTGGACGAACAGGCGGGCGGTTCCTCCC
>JAGVLI010000359.1 GCA_020054355.1 Planctomycetales bacterium
GCAGGCCGACCCGCCCAAGGAAGCTCCCAAGGACCCTCCGGCCGCAGTTGCCCCGACCACCGCCCCGACCATCGTTTCCTCGGACTACGCCAGCGACGGGCCGAGCCAAACGCGCTTCTGGGCCAGCGCCGAATACCTGCTCTGGTGGCTCAAGCGCGACGACAACGGCCAGGCCCTGATTACACAGGGCGATCCGGCGGACGGCATCTTTGCCGGCGCACTCGGCCTGCCGGGGACCGCCGTTCTCGCCAGTCAATCCTCGTTCGATCAAGGAGTGTCACAAGGCCTGCGCCTGGAAGCCGGCTTCATGCTGAACGACCGGTTTGGCATTGCCGTCAGCGGCTTCTTCCTGGAAAAACAGACCAACTATCTGTCGTTCGCCTCGGACCCGGCCGGCACCATCGTCCTGGGCGTGCCGTTTTTTGACCTGAACACCATCGGCCCCGCTCCCTTCGCCCATCAGATCAGCGGCGACGGCATTGTCGAGGGCGCTGCGGGCCTGTCTTACTCCACGGAACTGTGGGGACTGGAAAGCAACGCCGTCATTGCCCTCGGCTCGACGGCATCGCGCAACGTCAAGCTTTTGGTGGGTTTCCGCTACGCCGACCTGATTGACAACTATACCTACCAGGATCGGACTTCGCTTACGCCAGCCGGCGCCGGCGGCGGCTCGGCGCTCAACTTCCTGGGGATCGGCACCGTGCCGCTCGGCAACTCGGTCGGCGCGCTCGATAACTTCCGGACGCGCAACCAGTTTTACGGCGGCCAGGTCGGTCTCCAGGGCGAATGGGAGCGCGGCCGCTTCATCCTGGGCACGACCGGCAAGCTGGCGCTGGGCGTCACCCACCAGGCGCTGGAAGTTCAGGGTTCCTCCTTCCAGGTCGTGAACGCGACCGGCGCGATCGCGGCGGTCGCCCCAGGTGGTGTGCTGGCCGTGCCCACGAACATCGGCATTCAAAGCGACAACCACTTCGCCGTGGTGCCCGAGCTGAACGTCAAGGTCGGCTATCGCATTACGGACGCCCTGACCGCGAGCGTCGCTTACAACTTCATGTACTGGAGCAGCGTGGTGCGGCCGTTCAAGAACGTGCCCACGTCCTCGAATACCTTCCTCATCCCGACGGATGGGGCTTTTGGCGACGTTGGCGGCGGCAATGGCGGTCCCGGCCCAGCATCCCTTTTCGAGCGTTCGAGCTTCTGGGCCCAGGGCATCAACTTCGGCCTGGAATACAAGTACTAACCGTCAGCGCGGCCAACTTCGCCTTCGGCAAACCTGGGAACGACGCGATCGCCACTCGTCCTGGCGGCGCGCCTGGCCCAGGTTTTCGCGCGCCGGTTCCTGTCCTGGCCGCCGTTCAGGCCGGGTGCTTCTTCCGAAACGCCGCCGCCATCTCCTTGCGGATGCGTTCGCGGAGCGCCTGGTCGAGCACGCTGCCGTGGTCCTTGCCGGGGAAGAGTTCGACGACCGCGTCGCTGCCGAGCTTGGCCAGTGCTTCCTTGAGGAGCGCCGTGGCGCCTTCGAGGTAGAAGGTGTCCTCCGCCCCCATGTAGACGTGGAGCTTGCCGGCCAGCCTGGGTTCGAGGGTCTTCCAGTTTCGCTCCAGCACCAGCCGGACGTCGAACTTCTCCCAGCTCTTCGCCACTTCCAGGTCGATCTTGCCGCTGGCGCGGTCCCAGAGCCGTCTTGGCTGGCCGTCGGGGCCGCGCGCGCTGAAAGCCGCTTCAAAGGCGGCCAGTTGCCCGCCGTGCCCCATGATGACTTCCATGTCGCTGAACGGCTGGTAGTGCAGGGCCACCTTGCCCTGCCGCCGCGCGATGGGCCGGAGTTGGCCGTCGCCGTCGGCGAACATGTTCTCCTTCGGCCGATAGAGATTGATCCTCTGGAAATCGCGGAAATCGACCGGGTCCGGCGCGGTGGACCAGACGCCGCCGAAGAAATCCGCATACGTCGTTTGCAGCCAGAGGCTGGACCAGCCGCCCGAGGAATGGCCCGTCAGGAAGCGGGCCGTCGGCACGCCGAGCGCGCGAAATTCCTGCTCGATATGCGGGATCAATTCAGCAATCAGTGCCTGACCGCACGGGCCGTTGTTCTCCGAATCCGCGAAGACATGGTGGCCGTGCCGGCAAGACGGATCGAGCACCACGTAGAGCATTTCGACGCCGGCCACGTCGGTCGGATTCTGCGCGGCCGCCGTGACCGCCCCGAAGTGCGAACCGCTGAACGATGGCACCACGTAGAGGACGGGATAGCGCTTCGTCGGCTGGGCCGCATAGCTTTTCGGCAGGACCACGCCGGCGCGCAGGCGAACCGGCCGGCGGTGAAACTCGCTCAGCAGCTTACTCTCGACGTCCACCAGCTTGACGGTCTCGCTCTCGGCGAACTTTCTGGGCCGATGGACCCTGTCGAGGGTCAGTTCGACCGGTCCACCGTTCTTGGCGTCCAACTCGCGGCGCAGCGGAGCGCTGTGGAGGTTGCCGGCCGCCGTGGTGAAGTGCCGTTCGCCCCGGTCGAAGTCCATCACCGCGTGGACCGAGTAGGTATCCTTCGGCAAGCCGCCGAGCTTGTGGGGAAAGCCCAGCGCCTCGCCGGCGATAACCAGCGCTTCCCCCGGCTGCCATTCCTTCACGTCGCGCGCGAAGATCGGTTCCGGCTTGAACCAGTTGAAGCCCGAGGGCAACTCCTTGGTTTCCTGCTTGGTCAACAGGACGTACACTCGGCCGCTGAACGGCTGGTCGCTCAGGGACTTGTCGAAGCGGAGATGGAATTCGAGGGGGCGTGCCTCAGCGCCCAGCAGCGTGGACCACGCCAGACAGCCGATCAACCAGGCGACCGCAACCTGCAATCGTGCATGCATCCCGCAGTCTCCGCGTCAATAGACAGGACAAGTAGTGCGACTCGCCGTCTCTTTCATCGTAAACCCATGCGCTGGCGCTTGCCAGCAGACAATGCGCGCCGGGTGGCACGTCCCTCGGTACTCCGAGGGCGTGCGCGGCACGGTCCACTCGTCGGGAGAAGAGTCAAATCGGGGTGCCGCACGCCCTCGGAGTACCGAGGGACGTGCCACCCGGCCGAAGCATCGCAGTTCGGCGCTTCTGCAATTTCGAGATTGGCACGCCTTGTGCATTATCGATTCGCACGAAACGGTTGCCACCGCAGCCAACTTGGCACAGCCTTCGGCCTTATTTGGCCCAGCGCCTCCGAACGAGCGGCGCGTCGGCACTTGTGCCTTGGTGCCGGCGCCGTTTTCGACATCAGCCCGTTGTCCATCCCCCTCCCGGACAGCGGTTCCTCCAAAGGGCACCCTCCGGGGCGCCCTTTTCTTTTTGCGCAACCAGCAGGCAAAGCACTGGGGGCTTGACGGTTGGCAGGGACATACCAGCGCTTCGGCAGCAATGTGCGCAGCGTTCACTCCCGCGCCCGAAAATCCAGTTCGGCCAGGACAATCCGGGACAGCAGCAGAATTACCTGCCGTTCGAGATCCGAGACAGTCGGCGCGCCGGCCGCCAGCGCCTCGATGTGCGGGCGCAATTGACGGAGGCTGGCCCACAGCTGGTCGCGCTCGGCGCTGGCTTGCAAGTGTTCCTGATCCATGAGCGTGGTTCCTCGTCCGGCAGGCGACGCGATTACTGTTCCGCCCAGACTTCGTCGCCGAACAGGACATTGGTGCCGTGGCGATTGCGCAGCACGGCCGCTTCCCGTTCGACGGCGATCATGGCATTCCGGGGCCGCTTGAACGGGCCGAGGCGGAGGTGGCGGCCCTCCCAGACCGGGAGTTGGTCCTCGCCCACCGTCATCGTCCGGTAGTCGAGGAAGCCAAACCACGCCCGTTCGCGAAAAACGACCCGGCCGAAGTCGGACGTATGCGCGGTTTCGCTTGCTTGATGCCAGCGCTGCTTGCGGCCAATGTGTTTGCTCATGAGGCTATCATCCACGGACCTCGCCAAGACTGAACCGGACCTGCTCTCATGCTGCCAGAGTGCATTCGGGTCCGTCAAGCGCTGGCTGCGATCGGCAAGTCTAAGTAAGATACGCGAAACCCACCGAACCGGAAGGACCATCCATGACCGCCGTCTCCACCCGCCGCGACTGGCTGCGAAATGCTCCCGCTGTCCTTGGTGCAGGGTTGCTGACATCGTCCGCATCTGCTCAGGGTAAGCCCGCGAACGAACCCTTCATCTACTGTCTGAACACCAGCACGATCAGCGGGCAGAAGCTGCCGATCGTGCAGGTCGTCGAGGTCGCCAGCCGGGCGGGCTACCAGGCGCTCGAACCGTGGATCCGCGAACTGGACCAGCACGTCAAGGACGGCGGCAACCTGAAAGACCTCGGCAAGCGCATCAAGGACAACGGGCTGACCGTCGAGAGCGCCATCGGTTTCGCCGAATGGGTCGTCGATGACGACGAGCGGCGCAAGAAGGCCCTGGAGCAGGCGAAGCGCGAAATGGACATGGTCTTGCAGATTGGCGGGAAGCGTATTGCCGCGCCGCCGGCCGGAGCGACCAAGGAACCCGGACTGAACCTGCTGAAAGCCGCCGAGCGCTACCGTGCCCTGCTCGACATCGGCGAGCGGATCGGCGTCGTGCCCCAGGTGGAGCTATGGGGCTTCTCGCAAAACCTGAACAAGCTGGGCGAGTGCGCGTTGGTGGCAATGGAAAGCGGGCACAAGCAGGCGTGCATCCTGGCCGACGTCTATCACCTCTACAAAGGCGGTTCCGCGCTCTCCGGACTGCGCTTGCTCTCGGCCACTTCGATGTACGTGATGCACGTCAACGACTACCCGGCCAATCCGCCGCGCGCCGAGATCAACGACGCCCAGCGCATTTATCCCGGCGACGGCGTGGCGCCGCTCAAGGACATCCTGCGCACCCTGTACGCCATCGGTTTTCGCGGTGCCCTGTCCCTGGAGATGTTCAATCGCGATTACTGGAAGCAGGATGCCCTGGCGGTAGCCAAGTTGGGACTGGAGAAGACGAAAGCCGTGGTGCGGGACGCCATGAAGCCTTGAACTGACTTACCGTTCGCCCTTGAAGAGCCGACGCACTCCTGCCGGCAATGCCAGCAGCAAGCCGAGCAGCGCCAGCAGGCCGAGATAGACGGTCTGATTCATCGCCGGCAATACCACGCCATGCACGGCGTAGTCGGCGCTGGCGACGTTGCTGACGCGCGATCCCTGACGCAAGACGCTGACGTCGATGCCGCGCGAAGTGCCGTCGTGGACCGGCCGGTGGCTGCGAAACGTCACGCGCCAGGTCGTCTGCAATTCCTCGGACAACTCCCCATATTTCAATTGCAAGTCCGCAGCCTTGCGGACGTGCGCGAACCTGCCGCCCGTCTCCTGGGCCAGTCGAACGAGCGCTTCCTGGTCGAAACCATCGTCGTACAACTGGATCGAGAGTTCCTCGAAGGCGGCAATCAGCTTTTCCTCGTTCTGAGCATGGTGAAACGCGCCGCCCGTCTGCTCCGCGAGGCGGCGCAGGGTTGTCTCGTCGAGTTCTCCGGGGCGGCCCAGGCCCAGCACATGAACCGGCGTTTTCGCTTCCCGCGCCCGCTCGATGGCGTCGGCC